>NZ_CAWMYC010000136.1:0-205668 GCF_963872035.1 Scytonema sp. HK-05 | reverse complement strand
AGACTCGCCAACCCATTTGGCGGTTTTTTAGTGGACGTCCGGTTGAGCGTCATATTTTTCTGGAAGTTTGTTCTGTGTTGGAACTGAATTGGCGGGAGATTGCAGCCAATCCCCCGGCAGAATTCTCTGAACCCGGAGAACGCACCCAGATTCCTGTACTGGATATTGATGCCTTGGTGCAACAGGTGCGCTCGCAACTTAGCGACAAAATTGAAGACCAGTGCGGCATCTTGCAGCTATTGGATATCAGCCGTCCCGTTAGCATCGATGACATATATATTGATGTCAATATTTTGGAGGAGATCAAAAGCCTTCAGTGGTTAGAAATCGCTGACCTGCAAAACCTTGCTCCAGAAGAATTTGACCGCTTTGGCTTAGGTGAGGTTGACCAGAAACAAATACCGGGTATGCACGCAGTCGAAACCTACTCCAAGCTGAGGGTGCTGGGCAAACCAGGAGTCGGTAAAACCACCTTTTTGCAACATCTCGCCATTGAGTGTCAGCGAGGCGCATTTGCGGCGAACCAAGTTCCTATCTTCATCACACTGAAGAATTTTGCTGAAGAGTCTAGAGTCAGTGGCGAGTTCAGCTTATTAAACTACATCCGCTCCTGTTTTCTCACATCTGGAATTTCAGAAGAGTCAGTGATTGAAACCTTGCTTGGTGCAGGCAGAGTGTTGCTGTTGCTTGATGGGATGGATGAAGTTCTTAACCAACAGAGCAATGCTGTCTTAAAAGAAATTCGCTCGTTTTCGGACAAGTATCACAAAAATCGGTTTGTGGCGACCTGTCGAACGGCGGCTCAAAAGCTCAGGCTGCGAGGCTTTACCGATGTTGAGATTGCCCCGTTTACCCAACAACAAATCCGAGCCTTCGCTCAAAAATGGTTTGTGGCGTTTACTAAGACGAACACTCAGGCTGGGGTGGCGCAGTCCGTTCAGTTTATTCAGAAGCTGGATTTACCCGAAAACTGGCAATTTCGCCAACTCGTCGTCACACCCCTGTTTCTGCATCTTGCCTGCTGGGTGTTTCATGGTCAGGAAAAATTTCCAACGAAGCGGACTGAATTTTATAAGCAAGGGCTAGATCTTCTGTTGGGTAAATGGGATGAAGCCAGAGGCATTGAACGAGATGACGTTTACCGAGGGTTTTTATTGCCACAAAAGCTCAAGTTATTCAGTCAGATTGCAGCGGCGACATTTGAGCAAGGTCAGTACTTTTTTGAGCAACGCGTTATTGAGCAATACATTGGTGAGTATATTCAGAACTTGACCAATATGCCGATGGACCCAGAGGAACTACAACTAGAAAGCGAAGCGGCGCTGAAGGCGATCGAGGCGCAACATGGGCTACTGGCAGAACGGGCGCGGGGAGTTTTCTCGTTCTCCTATCTGGCGTTTCAAGAATACTTGACGGCAAGAAAAATCGTTGCCAGCCATAACCTACAAGCATTGGAGCAAGCTCTGGCAGGACTGATCAGTCACATTAGTGACCCTCACTGGCGCGAAATCTTTTTGTTGACGGCGGCTATGCTGCGGAGTGCAGACGGGCTAGTGCAGTTGATGAAGCAACACATTGATGCACTGGTTGCCCAAGACCCTTATCTACAAGAGTTTTTGACCTGGGCAAGCCAAAAATCAAAGGATACGCCATCGCAACCAAAGGTAGCGACGGTGCGAGCATTTTACGTTGCCCTTGCCCGGACTCCTCACATGGCTTCTCACTTTACTCTAGCCAGCACCCTCGACCAGGGAATGTTTCTGGATGCAACGTTGGATAATTTGCTATTGGAGTGTGCGATCGACCAAAGTCAGGACTTTGCCCACGCTCATGCCTGTGGAGATGCGCTCAGTAACATTCTGGGCATTGTTCTGGATGCTGGACTTTATAAATCCCTGCAACAACTTAGGGAGCAATTGCCGAATCCAAATCAAAACCAAGAAAAATTTCAGATCTGGTGGGTTGCACACTCTTCAGCCTGGGTTGAACAGTTAAAGACGACGATCATTAATTATCGAAATATTAACCACCAATGGCAGTTTAGCGCTGAGCAACAGCAAGTGCTGCAACGCTACTACGATGCCAATCAGCTACTGCTCGATTGCCTCAATAGCAATTGTGAGGTGACGGCTGCAATTAGGCAGGAAATTGAAGCCACCTTATTGTTGCCAACTAAGGAACTTGAGGACAGGGAATGGCAATAGATCTGCTGTTAACTCATTTGTGATCCAAGTGAGAACCGTATGTCGCTAAGCTATGGTTTTCTTCATGGTGAAATAATCCTGAACTTCCCCTTGATCATCAATCTCCACGGCTAACATCCAAAACTTTGATTCCTTGCAAAGGGATATAGCTTTTCTACGACTCAAATATTGACTAGTTTAAATACTTAGATAGATGTCCTATTTCGCCTTTCTTCGACAATTTATCTGCATTCAAATCATAATATTCTAAGTCATTCTTTTTCATTTTTCTACTCTATCTTTATGTGAGGAATTTGGGGTTTTGCCCTATACTCGCAAGGGCGCAAGGAATTGCGCCCCTACACCCTCTACAAAGCCCTATTTTTTCCTTATTCACGTAAGTTATAAAATCGTGAGTGAAGGCTTAGCGAATGAAGTGGAGTACATCACGCACTACGCTGTAGCCAGCCAAATCCCAAAATAGGTAAGCCACAAAGCCAATCATGGCTAAGCGTCCATTCCACAGTTCCTGTTGGGGATTCCAACCAATAATCCAGGCATTGCGATCAGCGCCGTTGTATGCTTTGGCAACAGGAGGTAATTGAGTAGCGTCGTTGGTACCAGACTTCATTGTTTACATTCCTTAATAACTCTGCTCTTGCCTTCATGGTATTTACTGAATCGGCTGTTGCTGTCTGTCTTTGGGGGAATTTGTTGGTACTTCTTTCGAGTGACGCTTTCAAAGGCTAGAAACCTTTTTTCTCAATCATTAATTTAGATAAGTAAGCGGACAAAATTAAACATAGGATGTGTTATGCGCAGCCGCAGGGCGTCAATTCCCTAAGCATCATGGGTTACGCGATCGCCTATGGCGGACACTCCGTGTCATCGCGCTTCCCATCCTACGATGGTTCATCATTCCACAAACCTACTTACAAATTTTTCACGTAATTTTTTAACAGAGCAATTGGCGAATAAAACATAAGTGGTTATACTATCTGGTAGTTGTATTCAATATCTGATAAAAAGCAAAAATATGAAATTAAATTATGTTATTAATCATACATATTATTTGGGGAATTACCAATACAGAAACTAGTGCAACATGATAGGACTTTGTCAGGAGTTGATTATTGTTTTTTCTAAAAAAAGTATAAAAAATGCTTTTGTCAAACGCTCTCATGGTTTCGATTTCGGCTCATAGCCTTATTCGTAATGGTAATTCATCTTAACAAAGTATCCGCAGCGTACCACTTCCAGATAATGCGTTATACTTCGTTAACGCTCCCTACGGATTTAAGATTAACTTTTATAATTACCTCTAGGTACTGCCATTTAGGAACGAACAAATTGCTGAAATTGCTAAACTTTAATCTTTGATAGTAAAAAAACAAGATACGGCTGTAGTTGGTGCTGTAGATTTATTATTTACGGGCATTCAGCTAGAGTTTCAGGTGACCGAAGTACGAAAAAATCATTTTGGTTCTGAATCAGGAAATTGTATGAAAAGTGACATGGCAGTCGAAAAATTGCGCCGCTACAAAGAGTATGGGGAATCTGTCATCCAAAGCCTTGAGTTGGTTTCGCAGAACCCACTTCCCAAAGACAGCTGGGTTCCGAGTAGCCTTTATGAAAGTATCCAGCGCCTACAGCAGTCTGCCGAAAGAACGGTGCAACTTGCATCCTCGCCAGTCAAAATCGGCATCATGGGGGAGTTCAGTAGTGGAAAAACTTTACTTTTAGGCAGTTTGATTGGCTACGCCGATGCTTTACCAGTCAGTGAAACCCCCACCACAGGTAACGTCACTGCGATCCACCTCGTTCAACAACCAGAGTTTCAGACAACGAAGCTTGGCAAGTTTAAAGTTGAATATCTTTCTAGTGAAGGGGTGAAAGAGTGCTTGCGCTTTATGCTGGAGGAAGCCGAACAACGAGCAAAAATGGCAGATATCCCTTCAGCACAGCTTGCGGCTCTCAAAAGTTTACACCCCACGAGAGAAGTTGACATTAACGGTATCTTAAGATGGTGCGAGGAAGCATGGAAACCCCAAAGCTTAGAATTACGCTCTCTGCTGAGGGAACTGGTTGTTTTCGTCCGTACCTACAGTGTTTACAAAGAAGATATCTGTGGTAAAAGTTACGAGATTGACAATACCACTGCTCATAAAGGGCTGAGGCTTGCAGAGCCGCCCATGAATATCTTAGAGCTCAGCTTTGACCGTTTACCGCAGCCTCCTAAACGCTGGGAAAATTTAGCACAACCCTCAGTTCAGGACTTGCAAAATAGCTTCTCGCTGATTCGCCGCATAGATGTCACAGTTGAGGTTTCAAAAGAAATTTGGGATTTGTCTTCTTTACAAGGAACAAATGAGTTCATTCTCCTAGACTTTCCCGGATTGGGAGCTGCTGATTCTGGTGTGAGGGATGCTTTTTTATCTTTGCGGGAACTGCGAGATGTCCAAACTATCCTGTTGCTACTCAACGGTCGATATCCTGGCGGCGCAACTGCGGCAAAAATCCGCTCTCTCCTGGAACGGGATAAGGGACAAGACCTTAGAGACCGGATTATTGTGGGTGTGGGGCGCTTCAATCAAATTCCTCTCTCAAGCAGCGATGAACGCGCCATTGATGACCTTTTATATGAGATTCTACTTTCAGAAGAAGCTGTTGTTGATAGCCTCAGCATTCTCAAACTAACCATCGCCAGTGCTAACAATTTGACCACGGAAAAAAAGAATATCGTTCTGCTGTCGCAACTTTATGGGTTGACTAAATTAGCAGAACTTTCTTCTCTAGTGCAAGTTTGCTCAACAGAATTCTTACCTGATTTGGATAAACCCAACAAACCAGAGGAGTCTGAACTGCGGAGAAAATGGCAACAATTGAGTGAAATGTTACCTCCTTCTACTACATTGCACAAACAACTCAGTGACTACGCTGAAGATGGTGGTATTGGCAGATTGCGCTCATTACTGAAAGAGCATGTTGCTCTTCATGGTATGAAGCAACTTGTAGAAGACACTCAAAGGGCTGCTGAGGCTTTGCGTAAAGAGCAGAATAACCTAAAAAATATTTTAGAGGAAATCCCGACTTACATACCAGTTGTGGAAAACCCTGCTTTTCTCACCCTGCGAGAAGCAATTGAAAATTTAGTCACGACCTACAGACGATTCCAAGAAGATTTAGAAAAACAGCCGATTTTGAAGAACCGCAACAGTATAGCAGTAAGCGATATTGTTAAAGATGAGTTAACTAATAAAATCTTCTTTGATTGGAGCGAGTGGAGTTTACTTTTTGACAGAACCAAAAATGGCACAATCTCCCTGACAAAAAGTGAAAGCTTTTTTGAAGAAGATGAAGTTGACGATTCGATTCCTACGAAAAGCGATGATTTTTATACGGCATTTGTCAACACTCTTCAGGAAATGCAAGCGTTCGCCCATGAACAAACGACAGAAGCAGTCACCGATTTGTTTGGCAAATTATCTGCTGATGTACAACTAGAACGCGAAAAACTAAGTACAATTTTGCTAGCCGAAAAAGAAAAGCAAATTGAGCAAAAATTTGGCAAAAGCCAAGTTCGCTTTTTTAGAAATCTGCTGCGTGCTATTGACCCCACGAATAAATGGCAAAACCTAATTATTCAGCACAGTGGACTTGCTAATAGTGCGACTCCTATCAATGCTGACACTTTATTTCCCCTCGCACGCAAGGACGACAAGCACCAGAATGGTCAAATTTTTGACTGGAGCCCTGATAAACAGTTTCCTGTTCCCTCAAGACCTTTCAATCACCAAGTTGCCGTTTTACGGCTGCGAGACGAAATAACTGCAAGTGCAGGGTTGCACCTTGTACAGTATGTGAGTCAGTTAACCAAACTGGTAAAAACTTCGTTTTCCAGAGCTTTGAAAGAGATTGTAGATAATTTGCAAGAACTTTTAAAGTCAAAGCATGAACCTTTACTGAGATATATAGCTTCTGCACAAGAACGAACGTCTGCTCCTATTCCACCTTGGTTGGAGACTCTTTCCCAAATTCCCACGATTTCATATCCAGAGGAGATTAATCATTAAATAATACCAAGTTGCGTTCAAACATGTCATTCTGACCGAAGGGAAGAATCTCGCGAGATGCTTCGCTTCACTAGCGTTACGCTCAGCATGACAACTTATCTCTATGACTGCAACTTGGTATAAGAGTGCAAAAGTCAATTTTATGAAAATGAAACCACAGATGGACAATAAATAAAAGTTTTTCCTCTGTCTTCGCGATCGCATCTTTTCAGACTTCTGACAAGGGGTTTCTTCAGAAGCGATCGCCAGTATGATTAACGCTCTTCTATGACTCTGGAGAGAGAATAATTGAGGCGACTGGAAGTCGCGGCTACACAAACAAAGTCCGCCTGCGCGGACTAACCTAAAAATAGGATCTCAAATTTAATCTGACGAGAGTAATAAAAGAGCGTTAAGCTAATTGATACTAGCACCGCTGTGGGAAAATGCGATTATACGTTTGATGCGGCGGCTGTGGAGCCAAGATTCAACGGACAATGCTTTTAAAACAGTGAACAGTGAAAAAATTGATAGTTGGCTTTTCTGGTAACTGGTAACTGGTAACTGGTAACTGGTAACTGGTAACTGTCTTAGTACAGCATTTCATGAATTCATAATGTTTTTAAACGCATTCGTGACGCAGAGTTTTCGTTTAAGTTTTTGCTATGAAAGAGATGCAATCATCTACTAAGACTGGCGATGATCACGCAAGGATTTTAAATTTTTACGAAAAGTGATTGTGTTGGGATGATTCTCCCCTAAGCTGCGTTCAGCAATTTCCAAAGCTTTGATGTAGAGTGGTTCTGCTTCAGTGTACCGTCCTTGGTCAGAGTAGAGAAGAGCCAAATTGTTGAAACTGGAGGCGATATCCGGATGCTCTTCTCCTAGCAGGCGTTGGTATAGTTCCAATGCTTTGATTAAAAGTGGTTCTGC
Source organism: Scytonema sp. HK-05 (assembly GCF_963872035.1). Lineage (NCBI taxonomy): Bacteria > Bacillati > Cyanobacteriota > Cyanophyceae > Nostocales > Scytonemataceae > Scytonema > Scytonema sp. HK-05. The sequence continues at coordinate 198,500 of NZ_CAWMYC010000136.1, read as the reverse complement.
TTCAGTGTACCGTCCTTGGTCAGAGTAGAGAAGAGCCAAATTGTTGAAACTGGAGGCGATATCCGGATGCTCTTCTCCTAGCAGGCGTTGCCTTAGTTCCAAAGCTTTGATGTACAGTAGTTCTGCTTCAGTGTACCGTCCTTGGGAATTGTAGAGATAAGCCAAATTGTTGTAATTTTGGGCGACATTGGGATGCTCTTCTCCTAGCAGGCGTTGGTATAGTTCCAATGCTTTGATTAAAAGTGGTTCTGCTTCAGTGTACCGTCCTTGGGAATTGTAGAGATAAGCCAAATTGTTGTAATTTTGGGCGACATTGGGATGCTCTTCTCCTAGCAGGCGTTGGTATAGTTCCAATGCTTTGATTAAAAGTGGTTCTGCTTCAGTGTACCGTCCTTGGGAATTGTAGAGAAGAGCCAAATTGTTGAAACTGGAGGCGATATCCGGATGCTCTTCTCCCAGCAGGCGTTGGTATAGTTCCAATGCTTTGATGTAGAGTGGTTCAGCTTCAGTGTACCGTCCTTGGTCAGAGTAGAGAAGAGCCAAGTTGTTGTAACTGGTGGCGACATTGGGATGCTCTTGTCCTAGCAGGCGTTGCCTTAGTTCCAAAGCTTTGATGTACAGTAGTTCTGCTTCAGTGTACCGTCCTTGGGAATAGTAGAGTTCTGCCAAGTTGTTGTAACTGGAGGCGACATGAGGATGCTCTTCTCCTAGCAGGCGTTGGCTGAGTTCCAAAGCTTTGATAAGGAGTGGTTCAGCTTCAGTGTACCGTCCTTGGGATAAGTAGAGTTCTGCCAAGTTGTTGAAACTTTGGGCGATATCCGGATGCTCTTCTCCTAGCAGGCGTTGCCTTAGTTCCAATGCTTTGATGTAGAGTGGTTCAGCTTCTGTGTACCGTCCTTGGGAATAGTAGAGTGATGCCAAGTTGTTGAAACTTAAGGCGACAGAGGGATGCTCTTCTCCTAGCAGGCGTTGCCTGAGTTCCAATGCTTTGATGTAGAGTGGTTCAGCTTCTGTGTACCGTCCTTGGGAATGGTAGAGTCCAGCCAAGTTGTTGAAACTTAAGGCGACAGAGGGATGCTCTTCTCCTAGCAGGCGTTGCCTGAGTTCCAATGCTTTGATGTGGAGTGGTTCAGCTTCTGTGTACCGTCCTTGGGAATAGTAGAGTTCTGCCAAGTTGTTGAAACTTTGGGCGATATCCGGATGCTCTTCTCCTAGCAGGCGTTGCCTGAGTTCCAATGCTTTGATGTGGAGTGGTTTAGCTTCTGTGTACCGTCCTTGGGAATAGTAGAGTCCAGCCAAGTTGTTGTAACTGGTGGCGACATTGGGATGCTCTTCTCCTAGCAGGCGTTGCAACAGTTCCAATGCTTTGATGTAAAGTGGTTCTGCTTCGGTGTACCGTCCTTGGGATTCGTAGAGTATTGCCAAGTTGTTGTAACTGGGGGCGATATAGGGATGCTCTTCTCCCAAACGGGATTGTACGACTGATACACATTGCTCTAACCACGGTTGAGCCAGCGCATACAAACCCTGTCTTTCATAAAATACACCCAAACCAATTAAAACCCAAGGTAAATTTTCATCACTGACTGCATCAGTCAGATTTTGTGCCACCTCTGCTAAATGTGGAATAGCAGGAGTTAAGGCAGTGATTTGGTTCCGATAAGGTATTTGAGAAATTTCTTTTACCACTTCTACCATTGCTTGGCAAAAACTAGACTGATGCTCGTCGCCTGAAGCTAAGTTCTTTTGCTTGTTTCTCAGAAACTCTCGAATCAACTGATGTAACAGATAAGTATCTTCGCCCTGTAACAGGTGCAAGTTTTCTAATTCTACTCTTGCATCTTCCAGTTCTTCTGCGTCTTTCTCAGCAGCACGTTCCACCAATGACCAAGGAATCCCAGCTAAAGCAAATAAACTTAGTAAACAACCTAATTGTTGAGCAGACTCACTTAATTCGGACCAACTCAATTCAAAAGCAGCCGCTACTCCACGTTTGATATCTAGAGACCAATTGGGGTCATTTTCCTTTACTTCTAAAGCAGGATGCCCTAGCCCTTTTTCCTCCAAGCGTCGCAGCATTTCTGCCAAAGATATTTTACGCTTTTTCACATACCGCCCGACTAATTGCAACGCCAGAGGTAAGTAGCCTAAACGCTGAACGAGTTCTTTTGCTTTTATTAATTCTTGATTGACTTTTTCTTCCCCAACCAATTGAGTCAGTAATGAGAGTGCATCTTCCTCCGGCAAAACTTCCAAAAACAGAGAACCACGATCATCTAACTTGAGTCGTGTTGTTATGAGTACTTTAAACTGGGATGGTTGTGGTGGTAGATAAGATTTTATCTGGCTGTAATTTTTCACATCATCCACAACCACAAGCGTGTTTCCCTTCTGCCAACGCTGCCAACACCAGTGTACCCGTTCTGGTAACTCCAAATCTTCTGGCGGCTGCAAGTCGAAATTGATTCGAGCAAATTCTATTATCTGCAAACCAATATCTTGTTCTCTTGCACGTAGCCAGCAGATACCACCAGGGTAAGTGTGCAACTGTAAGCGTAGCAGTGAGTACTGGATTGCTAATTCTGTTTTACCAACTCCCCCCATGCCTTCAACAGCAGTAATGACGACTTCATTATTGCGTTGTAACTGTTGATGGAGGCGTTCTAATTCCCGCGCTCGTCCGATAAACTTATCTGTGTTACTGGGGGGAATATTTTGGGGAAAACCTGTTGGTTTAGGAATATGACTCAAATTGTTTTCAACTTTGTAAATCTGAGTAATATTTCCTACTGTAAGATTGCCCTCAACCCGCGCATTCTCTAAGATTGTTTGTGTAGTTAATGTACTATTTCCTTGAAGTTGAATATTGTTGTCACCTTGAATCGCTTGCATTCCACCAGAAAGCGTTGAGTTTTCTGCTTGCTGCTGGATATTTGGTTCTGGGTTGCTAGTCATGATTTTAACAGTTATCAGTTATTAGTTATTAGTTATTACAGTAGGTCGGTGTAAATAATTAAAGGTATGTAGTAAGCGCTTTAGCGCTAAAGCGCTTACTACGAGCTATTTTCCAAGCTTTACTTTTATTTACATAGTTTGATTTTTTCTCGCCTACTTACTTAGTTATTACGTTAGAGGATGTTTGGAAAGTGTCGTCTTGTACCAAAATTTATCAATGATCCCCCTAAATCCCCCTTAAAAAGGGGGACTTTTACCCCCCTTTTTAAGGGGGGCAGGGGGGATCAAGTAAAATATTTGATACTTCTCAAACATCCTCTTAGAGGTTCCGTCATCAGACTAGCTCAGAAGTTTAGTAGTAGCAGAGTAAGATACAAGCTTTCGGTATGACTTTCCGGATTTTTAGGTTTACTGAAATCTTACATGATTACGAGTCAACCACCAATGCTTCTATTATTTAGTGTTTAAAGTATCCAATGAGAGTGGGGTGAGCAGGACAGCAATTGGTGTCAATTTAAGCCAAAACCCTTCTACAATCTCGTTTCCAAATTTTACCTGGAAATGTGGTTCCACCGGCTCTTGAGCAAGTAAAGGAGGCAGAGCCTCTATCATAGTATTCCCAGTCAGAGACTGGGAACAAGGCACCGGCTCAGTTATGAGTTATCAGTTATCAGACAACAGGTTTGTTTGGTACAAGCCCCATCAGGTATTGATGGGGATTAACTGATAACTGTTCACTGTTCACTGATAACTGTTAAGAGCTATTGCACTAAAATCGAGCGTATCAAAATGCTCATAACTTCACCTGTCCTGCCAGTTGGTACGAGGGGACTCCAATCACTGATAGAGGCGTATTTAAGTTGGTGCAGAACGCGAATTGTGCTGTTTACGGCTTTGGGAGAACCAATGAGTGTATGTTTAATAGGTTCTCTTTCTGGAGATGCTTGAGAGTGAGTTTGATTGAGAACAGGTGTATTTGCGTTGTCACCACTGGACAAAAAGCCTTGAGTTATGGATTGCAAAGAATAATTTGCACCATCAAATTGTGTCACCGCGCTCTTGAGCCATTGCAGGTATTGTTCCAAGTCTAATTGAGTAATTACTTGCTCGTTATGTGCGATCGCTTGTACTTGTGGCATGATCTATTTATCTCCATTCGATATGGGGGTTATAAAGCGATCGCTTGTCCAATTGGTCCTGGAAGCGATCGCTTTTTGCTGTCTGTGCAGCAATATTTATATCATAAATTCTTTTGCAGCTAATTGCAATATTTTAAGTATCTTAAAAGATGATTTTGATATCTAAGGGAATCTTAAGGCGTACTATAGTATGCGAAAGCGATGATAGGGATGACGACGTGAGCAAACGATTTACTGTAACTCTTCCAGACTCAGTATTTGAAGATTTAGAGGTGTTGGCAGATACACAAGGTAGACCAACAGCTAATCTGGCAGCTTTTTTAATTGAAATTGGTATCAAGGAGAGTAAAGAACGCGGCGAATTTCCAGAAAAACCAAAAACCTCCAAAGCCAAGAAGGCTAAGGAGGATGGATGAATCAAAATACTATGGACGGCAGGGTGTACAAAAGCACATTTTTTCGTTTCCCCCTACACCCCTAGTACCGCTGCGCGGAAGTCATGCATTCAAAAGTCAAAAGTCAAAAAGCTGATTATGTGGGCTTTTCGCTGTTTTAAAATGGTAGCTTTATTTCCGCCGCGCTGTACTAGTTTTGGTTGATTGCTTTTGGATTTAACCGGACTTGATATAACTTTTAAATACATACTTTTGCAAGAGTTATATTAGAGGATGTCTGAGAAGTCAAAAATGTCATGCTGTTAGCGTAGCTCCTCGCTCTGCGAGGCACGGAGCGCCAGCGCAGTGAAGCATCTCAAAAATTAACGAGAAATAGGGATTCTGAGTCCCAAGGGGACACGCTGCGCGAACGCTCCTGTTCCTTCGCTTCGCTCAGGACTACGCTCAGAATGACAAAATATACCTTGCTTAAAGTTTTCAGACATCCTCTTAGTTAGTTGTTACTTGTCAAGCAACATTGGACTAACGACTAACCATAATTTAATTTCAAGGAACCGATGAAATGGCTGTTAAAATTGAGCTTTTAAATCGCTATCAACTGCGTATAAAAAGTAATGATACATTACTCTTGCCGATTATTGAAATTAAACCTACTGATAGTTTTAACTTCCCTCATATCTCCAAAATTGATATTTCTGTGAGCGGAACGCCAGAAGACATGGCAGCAAAAATACAATCTGTATACAGAAGCGTTAGCTTTAGTAATAAACTACTCAAGCTTTCTACACCACAGCGATTAAAACAAATTGACTGTGTGTGGAATGAGCCATTACCAGCAGGTGTGAACTGCACTTTGCTAGTGACTGTAGAGTATTTTGACTCGGATGAAACGGGTAACCCAAATCTGTCTATGAGCAAAAACTCTACGTCTGAGTGCAATATATGGACTTATGCAGGCGTTGAAGATACCGTAATACAAATGTCAGTGAGAGATACGCTACCATTGCCACTACCAGGACCTTTTTACAAACCCGAACCAGTTCAAGAAAGTAAGAAGCCAGAAATTACTTATCCAGGCTGGTTTGCCATTGATTTTGGCACGTCAAATTCCACAGTGACACTCTACGATCCCAAAGTCATCGTAACTCCAGATAGTTTGCCTAGCGAACAAGAGGTGCGGTTACGCGAACGTATGGCGGCGTGGTTAAACCAACGTCCCGTGGATGATGTACCGGGGATCAGCCGTAATGCTTGGGATCAGGAGTGGCAAAAGTTTTTAACTGAACTGAGCAAAGATTTTGTTTCCATTCCCGAGTCTGTTCGTCACAATTTGGGCGAACAACTCTTTCGAGGCGTTGACAGTGCTGAGTTGTTGGAAGCTATCCGACAGATAGAAATTTGTTTGAGCAAACGTCTGGGTTGGTTTCGTCGCGCCGCTAGCAAACGGTTGAATCAGATATATCACGAAGTTTTCCGCGTACCACCTTTAGAGTGGCAAAGTTTGATATCAGTAGAATTGGACAAAGACCGTCGTCTTAATGAAATTCCTAGTGAGTTAGAAGTCGTCAATCTGGAACCTTCTTTGCCAAAAGATGATCCAACAAAAGTGAAAGTCGTCTTAGGTGAACAAGCAAGACAGCACAGACTAGACACTATTGGGAATGGGGAGGAAATTGAAGGAAGGTTCCTCCACTCACCTAAGCGGTATTTTGGTCAAGAACGTTCTTTTAAAATTACGCTCGATGGTCAAGAAGATACAATTGAGGTCAATAAGCTGCTGCAATCTGCTTATGCTGAACTGATTGAGTTAACCGAGAATTACCGCCAACGCTATCCAGGTAAGTGTTCTGAAGGTAAATTCTACCGTGCAGTGGTGACTTACCCAACGATCGCCTCACCATTTGTGCGCCGCGAGATTGAAAAGCTGGTGAAACAACTGGATATCGAAGATGTGCAGATGGCTTATGACGAAGCGATATCGGTAGCCGTCTTCTTTTTGTGGCGAGAGTTTGGCGGTGATTTGAACGTGGGGATTGAGTCGTTTAAAACCCGCTGCCGTTACGATGGGGATAAATGGTGGCAAAATGTCCTCGTTTTGGATATTGGTGGCGGAACCACTGATTTAGCGCTGATTCGTCTTGCACTGGAAGAAATTAACCCGTTTGAAGCTGGGGAAGACCGAGGCGACGGCGGACGTTATTATAAATTGACTCCTAAATTATTGGGTTCTTCCGGTCATTTGCAGTTGGGTGGAGAGTTAATTACCCTGCGTTTGTTTTTGTTGTTGAAGGCGGCGATCGCAGATTGTTTGCTCACAGCCGTGACTGAAGAACAATTGCCAAAAGATGTGTTGAAAGTGCAGCCAGAAGAGTTGAGCGATCGCTTTCTTGATAACGGCAAATTCTTAAGAGGAAGTCTGCTCGCTTGTGTAGACAAAGAAATTCGAGAAGGCGATGCTTACAAAGATGCTTTAAATGCAGCCGAGAAAGTTCTACCCACACGCTGGAAAAATTCGTTGTCTCGCGCACAAACTTTCTACACTCTTTGGGAACAAGCGGAAAATGCCAAAATTACACTCGGTCAAAAGCGCCAACAAGATGCACCCGAACCAATCTTCGTCGTTGATGGGCAAAAAATTTCGGAACTGCTGCAACAAAACGATATTCAATTATCAAGCGAAGTTGTTGATAACCTGAGTGTAACCCTCACGGTACAGCAATTTGAAAAAGCAGTATCTCCTGTGATTCGAGAAGCAGTTGGAATTGCCCAAGGATTGATAGAGAATGCTTTAGCAAATAAAGCCTTCAATTCCCAAAGCCAGAAAGAGCAAGTCGATTGGTTGATTTTATCAGGAAAAACCTGCAATCTGGAATTAGTTGAGCGCGAACTTTATCGGGTATTTAGCAAGTCTGATTATTTTATTTGGAATGAAGACCGAGTTACCTTTGAACCCGAATATACAAAGCTTGCAACTTCTGCTGGAGCTTGTTTTGCAGAGAAACTAAGACAATTGGGTTTTGCGCCGAAAGAGTCCAAGGAATTGCTGCGTAGAGGAGCAAATCAACTTTATATCGATGTCAAAAATCTGTTTTATTTTCTGCCATGCTCCTTCAAAAGGGAAGTGATTGGAGGAAATTTAGACCCAATTTTTCAGGCTGGTCAAGAACTTTATCAACTTAAAGCTGACGATGCGATGGCTAAATTTCGCAGTAGTTGGCAGGGTATGCAATTGACCAATAACATCATTCGTCAGGATTTTGAGAATATCAAACCTCAGCTTTGGGGAAGTTATAACGGTGATGCATTGAGAAAGAAACTGGAAATGAGTGAGGAGGATTTTAAAAATTATATCAAAGTTCAGTTTGAAATTAATCAAAAGCTTGATATCGATTTGCTGCTTTGCCGAGGAAATCCTCACTATTTAATTCCTGTGAATATTCCCTGTGTTGATGCGGCAAAAGCGATAGGTACATCAGAAGTTATTGCTGATGATAGTCACGTGGTTTGCGATATTGCTGTTAATGTTGCTGAATCTGCAAATGCTCTAAAAACAGATGCTCATACTGTTGTATTTAATGCCGAGAAAGACTACAGCAAGGATATGAGAGTTTTTCGGTATGATGATGGTGCCATACAGCCACAAATCATGGGGTTAATTGCTGAATTACCGCCGTTTCCTACCAGTGGCAAACATACATTCTACTTCCAATTTCACAACCCAAAATCTAATAAGTGGGAACTCATTGGCGAATTGCCTCAACCAGAAGTCAAAAGTGAGTATCCTTGCCGATACTATGTCTCTCTTAACAAGAAGGGTATGCTGAGAGTACATGCATTTGAGGTACCTTATTGGACATCAACAAATCCAGAATCTCTCAAGCAAGGGGGATGCGTTTTTCGCGACACTCTCCAACCTCAGCCTAACGATGTTAAGGCAGAACGTGACCCGTTTTCTGGAGAACACTAACGAGAGTTAGGAGTTATTAACTTAAAACTTAAAACTAGACCTGCCTAGAAAGTCTACTTTTATCCTTGCTTGTGACCTTTTGCTCATGGAGTCTCTTGCATAAGTAGATTTGTTTGAAATTAAACCACAGATGTAGGCGTAAGCCGTGCCGTAGGCTACACAGATAAACACAGATAAATAATCGGTGTTCATCTGTGTTTATCTGTGGTTCCAAATGATAAAGTCCGGACTTTTGCCAGCAATCTACTCAAAACTTAATTTACAACTCAAAACGGAGGAAATATGCAGCACCTCAGCAAGTTATTGAAAATTGACAACTCAAATTTAGCTTGGGTACTGCGCTTGGGCTTGCACGGACTGCGGACTCAATTACAGGAAGCTTTAAAAATAGCAACCACAGACCCAGGAAGCAGTGCTTGTCAAGAATTGCTGAGGGAATTGGATATTCTTTTGGAAGTTACATCTCAACAAAAGTCTTTGAGTAGCGAGACAGTCTTGTCCACGGAGGATAGTTCCTCTTGGGAAGATGTGTTAGAACCAGTCACCACTGAACTAAAAGGTGAACTCAAACTTCGACAAATTGGTGAGGCTTTGCTATCTGACCGGGAATTATCGAACTATATCGGTGATTACCAATTTCTTAGCACCAATGATGCTGATTTGTGGAACGAGATGCAACGTTTGCTGCTGCGTGTTCCTGAAAAGGCGGCTGATGCTTGGCGAGAGCGTATTTTGACAGAGGCGAGTCAAATAGGTGCAAAAGAAGATAAGCCGCACTTGTCACTACCCTTCACCCGGAATGAATGTATTTACCCTGGTTTGACAGGAAAGGTAAAAGCCACTGGGTTGTGTTTGTCATACCAAGTTGATTTCGATCCGCGATTAACGATGGAAACACACGACGGGGAAATGGATTTGTTGGCTGGGGTTGTTTCTACTTGTCTTAAGTTTATTGAACTCGATTCATCTTTGTACCACGCTCTTAAAAGTGTAGATAGATTTGGTGTCAGGTCTTTGAACGATGAACGAGAAAAGTCTAAGTATGTCACAGCACTGATAGACCGTTTTCGCCGGGTGCAAACAACTGCTGATCATGCCGATCCAATTGTTGCTTTACGTGCCAGACTTGACTTAGATGAAGCAATTCACTCTTTAGTGTATTTGCCATGTGCTGACCGTTACTCTTGGTGGGGTAAACTGCAACAAGAAGCGCGACGAACCCTTGATCAGGTGGTTGAGAAGACGCGTGATGCTGGTTATCATGTGCAAATCCGCCCATTATGGGGAACCTATGCAGATGTCTTTGGTTGGTCAAAGGACGATTTGCAATTAGATATTGGTGGGGTGCGCGGGGAAGTGTCTGCATGTTTGCGGGTTTATGCCAAAATTAACGATGAGGTGCTTCCAGGTCGGGTACTTTTCCGTTCCTCTTGAGTCAAGATAGACACCCGTGAGAAAATTTCATGACAAAGTATGAAAATTTTTCTTCCCTAGCCCTAATTTATCCAGAGTGAAAACCGACAGTATCTTCTATCGCCTGTTTCAAGAATTACCCAGCATCTTTTTTGAATTAATTGGCAACCCACCAGAAACCGCAGAGGATTATAACTTTTCCTCTGTTGAAATTAAGCAAACAGCCTTCAGAATTGATGGTGTTTTTATACCGACAAAAACTGAAGACAACCCGATTTACTTTGTCGAAGTCCAGTTTCAAACCGACACAGAAATTTATTCGCGTTTGTTTTCCGAAATATTTTTATACCTGCGTCAAAATCAACCGAAAAATTCCTGGCGGGGAGTGGTTATTTTTCCCAGTCGCAGTCTAGATACAGCAGATACAAATAATTACAGTGAGTTTTTCACTAGCCAACGTGTCAGCCGCATTTATCTTGATGAATTAGGTGAAACGGCATCACTACCCGTGGGCATTGCTACCATTAAATTGGTGGTAGAAGATGAGGAAACAGCAATTACAGCCGCAAGAAAGTTAATAGATAGAACCCAGCAAGACGTTAATAACGTACCACAAAGGCGGCAGTTATTAGAATTAATAGAGACAATCTTGGTTTATAAGTTTCCCACAATGAGTCGAGAGGAGATTGAAGGTATGTTTGGGTTAAGCGAGTTGAAAAAAACGCGGGTTTACCAAGAAGCTAAGCAAGAAGGGAAGCAAGAAGGACGCTTGGAAGGAAAATTAGAAGCTGTTCCTCGACTGTTGGCGTTGGGGTTAAATGTGGAACAAATTGCTACTGCGTTGGATTTGGAAGTTGCACAAGTTAGGCAAATAGCACAGGGAACACAAAATTTGTAGTTTTGGTGGAACCGTGCGACACTCAACATCATGTATAAATTTTGGGTTTCCTGACTCAGTTTCCTAGGATGAGTCGAGAGGAGATTGAAGGTATGTTTGGGTTAAGCGAGTTGAAAAAAACGCGGGTTTATCAAGAAGCTAAGCTAGAAGGAAAATTAGAAGCTGTCCCTCGCCTGTTGGCGTTGGGGTTGAATGTGGAACAAATCGCTACTGCGTTGGATTTGGAAGTTGAACAAGTTAGGCAAGTCGTACAGGGAACACAAAATTTGTAGTTTTGGTGGAACCGTGCGACACTCAACATCATGTATAAAAAAAGAAAATTCCCCACAACCATATCGGATGATGGGGAATCGCTACTATGAACAAGATATTTATTTACTTAGGGATAGGTCAACCTGATTTATGCATTTTTGTTGTGGAAGCTATGCTCCGGGAGCAAACGCACGACTAGCAAACAGCTTACAGCAGTTTTCATTTATTTAGACCACATTCTTGCGTTCTTCTTTGCGACGCCAGTCGCCTAGGTCGGGAAACCCTTCTGCAGCGCTGGCTCGCCTTTGCGCCTTTGCGCGAGGCAAAAAAATGTGGTTCATTTACCTGAAAATAGCTGTAATACTTGCAAGGTGGCGACGGGCGTGGTGATTGGTGGTTGGGTGAAGGGCGATGGGGCGATCGCATTACTCATTTTCTGTATACTCGTTGCAATACATAGGAAAGCCACCACCCGACTGGCAGTGACATGGTGGTAGTTGTTTTTTATGGTTCTCTAAAGCACTGAATGAGTACATTACAGTGTGGGGCTTCTGCCCGATTAAGCTAAATTTTCAGAGGCGATCGCTGAATCAGGAAAGCTAACTAGACGAGTCGAATCGTATAGTTTTGAACTACAACCGCGTGGGGAAATGCACGACGCAGCTCAAGACGTGGCGTGACTGTTAACTTTCTAGCGCAGCTACGGTTTATTGCTTACTTTTTTCTACCTCACCACCCCCAACTACCGGGAATACCTTTAAAAGGTCCAACAATATCGCTGGTTATCCAACCGCCGTAAAAATTTCCTGGTTGCGGCTGCACCTTTTCTCCATTGACGTAGCAAGCATCCATGACGTGAGCATAAAAAGCGACAAAGTCCTTAATTGATGCAAACGCGGGTGTGGGATCAGGATAAAACCATCCAGCATTCTGCGCTTCTTTATCACCGACACGAATTGTGTAGTAACTAGCACCTCCCTTCCACTCACAAAAGCTAGATTGCGGTGTGAGCAAGAGGTGTTCCATTTTGATATCCTCGGGTGGGATGTAGTAATTCGGTGGGTGGCTGGTTTCTAAAACGCGCTTGGCACGGTGAGTATCTGCAATAGTGACACCGTTAAAGATGATTTGGATATGTTTGTCGGTATCCTCAAGGCGAGGCGGACGGGGATAGTCCCACACTGATTCTTGTCCGGGAACTGGTTCAATGCGTTGGGGTCTAAACATTTGGATTTTATGATTAAATTTAGAACCACAGATGGACACAGATTAACACAGATGATTTATCTGTGTGCATCTCTTGTTAATCTGTGGTTTTATTTTCATCCAATTAACTATTATAAGAGGCTTATTATATGAAATCCGTTTGTTTAGTTATCATATCCCCTCAACCTCACCCCTACCCCTCTCCTTTGTAAGGAGAGGGGTGGCGCAGCCGGGGTGAGGTATCAATGCAGTAACTAATTAACCGGATTTGATATTATTCATATTGTCATAAGAATTGGTAAATACCATAAAAATGGTGCGTTACACTGCGTTAACGCACCCTACTACAACTCATTTTAAACTGCTTAACGCACTTCTTTAAGACTTTCAACTTCCTTAGTAAACAACTCAGTAAATAAACTCAAGACGGTCCGTTCTTCGCGTACTTTGATGTTGGCGGTAATACTCATACCTGACTTCAAGGGCAATTCTCTACCATGAGCATTGAGAGATTGTTGTGCTAAACGGATTTTTACAGGGAAACGATAATATTGGTGTGTTTGGTCTGGTGGTAATGCATCTGAACCAACCGAAATAACTTCTCCCTTAATATCCCCATACTCGCTGTAAGAGAATGAGTCAAGTCTAACATCAACTTTCATTCCTTCCTTGACGAAGCCAATATCCTTGTTCGTGATGAAAGCTTCGGCAATAAAGTTATCGTTTGGTACGATTGTAAGTAGTTTCTGGCTGTTTTGTGCTACAAAACCAGGATTTTTAGCTTGCAAATCAAAAACAACTCCAGATACAGGAGCGCGAAGTTCTTGATATTTAATGTTTGTTTGCGCTTGTAAGATTTTACTGTTTACTTCAGCCAATTGCTTCTCATTGTCAAGCACAATTCTAGAGAATTGGCTATCAATTTCGGCTATGCGCTGTTTGTTATTGACTATCTTTTCCTGCACGTTTTTGCTAGAAACAGCTACCGTATTTTTCGTCTCTTGTTGTCCCTGTTGAATTTCATACTTCAGACGTTGTTCTTCCTTAACAAATTGTGCGACTTGTGCTTTGATATTCTGCACTTGTTTTTGTTGTTGGAGGTACTGAAGCTGAGCGATCGCCCCTTCTTCTGCTAAGAGTTTCATTTTAGTTAAAATTTGCTGCTCAATCGCTAAAGTTCCTTTAGCATCATCGAGTTGAACTTGGTTTTGAGCCAGCTTCTGCTTGCTCTGTTCGACTTTCAACCGCGCAGCAGCAGACCGAGTATCTAACTCTGTTTTTGCTGTTTCTAGACGTTCTTGTTCGTCAGTATCCAAGCCTGCGACAGCACCAGTGTTTTTAAATTCTTTACGCAATAACTCATTTTCTGCAACTAATGCGGCTCGATTTTTCAGCAGAAAAGCAGCTTCTCTTGGCAAGTTACCCCGCATAAATTCGACTTCAGCCGCTACCCCAGAACCAATCTCCATTAAACGGCGGTAAAGCTGGTTTTCTTGCATTAATGAAGCACGAACTTTTTTGAGAGAATTTAATTCACCATTAGTTGTGACGGAATCAAAAATGAGCAGTAAATCTCCAGGATTGACTTTTTGCCCATCTTTAACATAAACTCCTTTCACCACTCCATTAACCGGAGCTTGAATTTCTTTAACTGTTCCTTCCGGCTTCAATTGACCCTGTGATGCAGGAACGACTTGCTCAATTTTTGCAAAGTATGCCCAACCAATTCCAAAACAAGCTAACACCATCAATGTCACCATAATAGTGCGTGACCAAAATGGAGATTGGCGTAGCACAACCGATTGCTCTAATTGCTCAAAGTTGTACTGCTTAAAATCCCTTTCAGAAGCTTTAGGACGCTTGGAGTCAGCAGTAAGCACTCTTGAATCTGAAGGCTTTCCATTTTGAGAGGTTCCATTACGGTGATTACCGTTGAGATGGTTCTCATTAAGTTGAGTCATTGTATTTACCTGGAGGTGAGGATAGAGAGGATGAAAATGATAAATTATAAATTGATGAATTATGAATTATGATTTCAGTGTATCCCGTTTCATAATTCATAATTTTTTTTACTGCTTCACTTCTTGTTGATTGTAGAGGTAGAAATAATGACCTCTCAAAGCCATCAAATCATCATGGTTTCCTTGTTCGATAACCTTACCACCATCCATCACAACAATAATGTCTGCATTTCTAATGGTATTGAGACGGTGGGTGATAAAGAATACTGTGTTCCCTTTGAATTCATCTGCTAAATTTAGACAAACTTGTCGCTCTGTGGGGTAATCCAAAGCGCTCGTTGCTTCATCTAAAACTAATAATTTTGGTCTTTGTAAGACAGAACGAGCGATCGCTATTCTTTGTCTTTGTCCACCAGAAAGTCCAGCACCCCTTTCGCCGACTCGTGTATTATAACCATTCGGCAAGTTCATAATGAATTCATGCGCTGCTGCAACTTTAGCGGCTTGAATAATTTCCTCGGTTGATGCTTCGGGATTCGTCAGAGCAATATTTTCCTGAATCGTTCCATCAAACAACAGTGTCTCTTGAGGAACGACACCAACCTGTCGCCGCAAAGAATAAAGTTCTACCTTGGAAACGTCGTAACCATCAATGAAAATTCTGCCAGCCTCTGGTTCGTAAAGTCTCAGCAGCAATTTCATCATTGTGCTTTTACCCGAACCACTTTGTCCGACTATTCCTACAAAATTACCTGCAGGAAAATCGATATTGACATTGCAAAGCTGCAATGGACCGCTGCTTGCAAACCTGAAGGAAACATTATCATATTTCACTGCTCCTACAACAGGAGGTAAGGTAATATTGCCACGGTCTTTCTCGGCTTCCTGAGGTGTATCGACAATATCACTTAAACGCTCTAAAGATAAGGCAGTTTCTTGGAAGTTTTGCCACAGTTGAGCTAATCGCAATATAGGACTGGTAACGTAACCGGAAATAATCCTAAAAGCGATTAATTCCCCTAGAGTTAAGTCTCCTTGAAGCACTAAATACGCTCCTACCCACAGAACAAGCAAACTGCTAAGTTTGTTGAGAAAGCTACTTGTAGAATTGGCGAGGGTGGAGGTGACGACAGTTTTAAAGCCAGCGCCTACATAACGAGCATAACGCTCTTGCCAGGAAAAACGCGCTCGTAACTCGATGTTTTGCGCTTTCACTGTTTGAATTCCTGACATCACCTCAACCAAATAAGATTGAGTTTCGGCGTTGCGTTCGGCTTTGCTTCGTAGTTGTCTGCTCACTGTAGGAGAGGCAATCAAAGTAATGGCAACAAATACTGGAATTGTTCCCAAACCAACCAAGGTTAACTGCCAGCTATAAACCAGCATCACGATGATATAAACCACCGAGAAAAGCGCATCTAATCCTACTGTTAAAGCAGTACCGGTAAGAAACTGGCGGATATTTTCTAATTCGTTGATGCGAGTGGAAAGTTCCCCTACCGGTCGCCGTTCAAAATAGCGCAGCGGTAGACGTAGCATATGGTCGATAATTTCCGACCCCAAACCCATATCGATGCGGTTGGTGGTGTCTACAAATAAGTAAGTCCGTAAAGTGCTTAGCACTGCTTCAAACAGACCAACGACTAATAGCAAAACACCCAAAACATGCAGAGTACTGATACTGTTTTGAGCGATGACTTTATCAATAATCATCTGAATGACCAGCGGATTTGCCAGCGCTGCTAACTGCACGAAGAAGGAAGCAACAAAGACTTCTATCAGGACTCGGCGATAACGCGACAAATAAGGCATAAACCACTGAACACCGAAACGTTGGCGCGGTGTTGCTGACGTGGAAGAGAGGAGCAATACCCTCATCTGGGGGAGATCATTGCTTTCCTCGACTTCCAACTGAGCGATGAAATCAGCGGATTTGAAGCGTACAATTCCCTTGGATGGGACACCTAAAACAACAGTGCGCTCATTTGTTTCATACAGAACAGCATAGCTATCACCATAACGAATCAGTGCTGGTGTAGGTATACGCCCTACAGAGGAGGTGGGTACATCTACCAACTGCGCCTTTAACCCAATTAACTCTGCCAGGTAAGCACACAGCTGAAACGATATCACACCCTGACGGTTCATCTGGTCGTTGAAAATGCGGCGAATGACTTCCCGCCGAAACGGCATTTCCAAATGTTTCGATAACATTTGAAAACAGGCGATCGCCGAATTGAGTTGTCCCTTACCCCCAAAAAATGGGTATTTTGTGGTTTTTTGTTTCCCTTGCGCCGTCGAAGGCTGTGGTGGTGGTATTTCTTCGTCCGGTGCGTATGGAATTTCTAACTCGTCTGTTGTCTGTGGTTCACTAGCGTCTACTTGATGCTGTTGTCGCTGGATACTATCAAGCAGTAACAAATCCGACGCACGCAAACCAATTAACCGCGCCGGATTTCCCTGTACCTCAACTGTGTTATGCAAATCACTCAATTCCAACTTAGAACCAACAGAGAAGCCTTTTACCGTTCCGCCGCCACTAACAAACCAAATGCAATCGCTATCTTGTTGGTTATAAGGGGTTTTTCCTGGTGAGAGGTAATCTACTTTTGCCCCAGCGCAAGCGTGTTGAGTCAGTTCTTTGAGGTTGGTACCGCCTAAAGCTTGCACTTCCTTTTGGACACTGAGGACATCAAACACTTCCACCAAATGACAGCGGTTTTTACGCTCAGAGGCAAAAGCTGGGTACATCGTGAGTAAGCGTAAATACTCCGTAGCGCTTAATGTTAAACATATCACTTCGCTGGAAGCAATTGTTGTCTCGCAGGCAACTTCCCGTAACAAACTAATTTCGCCAATAATTGCGCCCCTTTCCAGCAAACCCAAGGTATTTGGCATTTGCGTACGCGTATCGTATGCCAACAGGCGAGCTTTCCCTTCATAAATAATTGTGACTCGCTCAGGCATTCTTTCTTTGCCGAGAATCTTCTGACCTATGCGGTAGCGCAAAGGTTGCAGTTGTTGTGATAAAGAGGCGATGACCTCAGTTGGTAATTGGTCAAAACCCTCTAAGGTGGCGAGAAATTCTTGGAAAGCAGAGCTCTTAATATAGGTCATATCAAATAAAGTTAGCACTTAAGAGTTCAGAGTCAGGAATAAAGCTAAGATTTCTAGGTCTTTACACCACAAGTGCGGTTGCCAGGAAATACTTAGCGTACTTATTGAATAGTGGCTTTTCGTATACGCTCACAGGGTGCCTCCCTGTAGATATATTAAGGTAAAGTAAGGAGTTAAGATACCATTAAAATGTTAACTTCTAACTTTTAAATTTAAGAAGAGTTGCAATTAAGAAGTGTTGAATTTGCCAGTTCTGCACCATTCCTCGCTTTTACAGCCAATTCTTAAATTTTGCTCTATATAAGGTAAATTGATGCACCTGTAGTTGGTACGTAAGCAGCACCAACAAAATTTTGAAAGGCAGTCAGCCTTTGATTGTCCTGTTACAGAACTGGAGACATATGACTGTTTTGCGGCGTTGCCACTTTTGATTGCCAGTGTTATAAATTGTCTCAGATAAGAGAGTGTGGCAAGATTGGGACTATGTAATGAATAGGTGAAGATTATATAAATGATTTTTTTTTTGTTGAATTTGCATTTTTTTATTTTTTTGGATGTATTATTCGTAAAACGCTTTCCTAAGCTAATAGAACCCCCGCAATCGAATTACGGGGGTTCGTGTAGAGGTAGCTTACAGGCAAGTGAAAAGTGTAGGGTAGGCTAAGGTTTTGTGACCACAGAAAATTTATTGATAGAGAGATTCATTTAGTTTAAGGGTATCAACAGACTGATGCAAAACGTCTACAGAATCTGATGGGCGTAGAGATTGCCAGAAGTTGAGAATCTGTTCTGCCACAAGCTGGGGTTGAAAGAAGTGAAAAAAATGCCGTCCTTGTGGGCATTCCCATATGCGATCGCCCTCTTTTAAATATAGTTGCCATCCATGTAAAGCATCGGTATCGACAATGATGTCGTTCATGCTCCCACAAACCATAAAGGGTACTGGGACTCGTTCTGGTGGGATACTTAGCCGTTTAAAAAGCGAGTGAGGTGAAAGCGAGCAATTTAAGTCTTGCTCCAAAATTTTCATCAAACGCTTGATAGTATGTTCCTTCTGATAGCCAAACAAGTTATACACAAAAGCATTCAGAGTCTTTTGCTGACTTAAGAATGGGCGATGGACGTAATAGTGTGCTTGCCAGTCAATAGCAGCATCAACACCCACAGCTAACACAGTTAAAGACTTGACTTTTTCTGGATACTTACGGCTGTAGAGTAGCCCTAACAATCCTCCTGTGCTGTGACCAACAAGATGCACAGGTTGATCGCAGGATTTCAGATAATCTTGCAGCAGTTCAACTGCATCATCTAGTGAACTAGCCTCATCCTGGGTTTGCTGATATTCCCATAATGCAACAGTCATTTTGCGTGACAGCCGATACATCAACGGCTGAGCAAAGCATTGTAAACTAGGACTTGTATTCAACCAAATAACATCTGGCAATTTCGACATTTAATTTACCTGCAAATAAATTATCAATCCAGCAATTAGTAATTAGCTTTTTTTTACTACTAATTCCTAATTGCCACAAGAGTTGAAAGCTACAAAAAAAATCTTTTTTTCACTTACTTGAGCTACTCAGGTTTTGACACCCTCTTGCGTCAAGTTAAATTGGTTATCTTCATCAAGAGCGAAGCCGACAAATTTACCGTTCTTCAATGCTTTTGATTCATTGAAGTCATAGCCGTCTGTAGACCAAAAACCAGCCGAAGTCCCGCCTCCAACATCCCAGGTAGGGCTGCCAATGATGAGATATTGATAGTTTTAAAAATCACTCTCTTCTGCCTCTAAAATTTTATGTAATGTCACGACATTTTCACCACCGAATTCTTTCTAAATCATCTCGGCGATAGACTCAGTTTTACCTGTTGTAGATCCAAAAAATAGACCAATTTTTGACATAGACTGCTCCTGGCTTACCTTAAAATCAGCAAAGTAGTAACCTTACTTAACCCTTGTTCGTATATTGCAAAGTCAGAATTATCACTCATACAACTCAAATAAAGCCATTCCTCCAGTTTCAGATCACAACAAAATTAATCCTGTATAAGCTATGTGAACGTCTAGCAGCTGACTGGATACAGCGCTAACCGTAGGGTGGGCATTGCCCATAAAAGCCTATGAGATGGACATTTGAGATATTTAGTGAGCATGCCCACCCGAAAGAAAACCTTATGTGGATAAGTTGAGCAAACGAAAATTCCCAGCCCATCTGGTAACAGGAGGACTACCTGCAATGAATTGTGTTCTTTGCTTTTTTGAGAAGAAGTTGCATTTTTAGAGCAATGCTTAAAAATACACAAAATCTCATTAAACAGGTTATCTCATGTCCGGTTATATAACCATGCGGAAGTTCGTAGTGAGGACTTTAGTCCTCTTGTCCTTACTACAAACAAGTTTTCTTATGGGCAATTAAGCGAACATGATATGACAAAGTCGCTGCATAATCACTTATGACAAAATCAAGCATTTTCGTACATTAATTTTGCTGGATTAACATAAGCTAGCTCAAATATAGTCATGGTTATAGCCCGTTAGACCAGCATAATCAACGTGAATGCTCAATAATTTCCCTGATAATCTGGAGAGCTTTCCATTACCAACACACTAAGACGAGTTGGCAGGGTCTTGATTCACTAATAACGGACTTGTAGAGGTTATTGCCATTGCCCACCTATGAACATTATTTGATAAAGATATTCAACAAGCTTGAGAAACAGCTTACACTAAAAATGAAATTAATGAAAGATAATCTCAATAAAAAATTAGGAGATGGCGAGGGACGCCTTCACTGTAGTGCAGATACGAGCACACAAATAAAGCCTGCCTCCGCAGGCTTGGTATGTATACTGAGATCTTGCAAGAGTTGCAACAGTGAGGAGGCGAAGCCACCCTACAATACTTAAGATTTTTCTTCAATGGTTAACGAGCGCCCGCTACGTACCAGGCTTGATATTAATCCCCTCCCCGCTTGCGGGGAGGGGCGGTTTTGGCGCAAGCCAAAGCCGGGGTGGGGTTCTAACTGTATTGCAAGCTGAGGCAGTGCGTTGCAAAGCGTAACTAGATGTCGCTATCCAGTAATGGAGTATTCAAAAGCCACATCGCCAGTCAAGTTAAGACCTCCCTCAAGAACAGAGGAGGGTTGGGTGATGTCGCTGCTAGCACTTCCATTCAGCAGGAGGTTGGTATTGGGAGTGCGGGGATTATAGCTGGTGGTGTCAATCGTCAACGGATTGGGGAAGGCGTAGGCGATGTTTTCCCAAGGCACAAGCTTAAAGTTGGTGTTGACGTTGCTGAGTTCCCCATCATCCTCTACAAGACGTGCTGGTTCGTTAGAACCATCTTGAGTGACGAACAAACCATACGGGAAGTTGGAACCCAGTGGTACGTTGATAACATCTGCACCATCTGACTCTTGAACGCTGTCAATTGATCCATTGTTACCAACAGCAAAGCGCCCCACAAAGTCATTGTGACCGTCGCGAGTGTAAACTGCAAAGGTGCTGTCACCTTGGCTAGAGGCTAGCAGGTAGCCACTGCCATCTTTGCCGTAGTAGATGGAGAGCCCTTCTACATCGTCTTCCACATAGCTACCCCCCAAGTCTTTCACTTTGTCAATCAACGTACCATTTGTGCCACCGTTTGGTTCTGCTTGATACTTCCAAATCGCTACATCTTCCTGTCCAATGTAGAGGAAACCGAGTTCTTGGTCTGCCACCATGCCTTCTAGTTGAGCATCGCGTCCAGGAGTCGTGGGCACAGTGAAATTACGTATTCTTTCAGCCCCAATCTTACCATTACCTGTGTCAATTAATTTGTACTGGGCAACATCTCCAGTTTCTCGGCGATTAGCAAAGACGTAGTAATCATCTGTCACAGGACTGTGGTACAAAGCTATGCCATAAGCACTCCGCGATGATGGCGAGTAGGGAGGCTCAAAGGGCGATGCTTGAAACAAAGTACCGATACTGCTATCAGTAATATTTTCTAGGTATTCGCCGGACGCGCTGGGATGGGAATTGATTTTGAAGATAGCCAGCTTATCGTTGTTGCGGTCTGTGGCTACGGCAATATCAACAGAATCACCGCCTAAGTTAAAGTTATATTGCAGGTCGATATTGTTGTAACGGATACCACCTGGATTGACCTCCTGCAACAGATTACCAGACAAATCATAGACCCGTAAGCCTGCATTTTTCACGGCTGTGAGTACCAGGCTTTGTTCTGGATTAGAGGAATTTACGTAGATAGCGGGGTCGTCTGCATCGGCGCGTTGGTCGCGTGGTAAATTTGGGTCATCAAATAAGTCAGGACGGGTTTCGACTGTAGGCACTGCGGTGGGAACTAAGTCTGCACCCAAAGCGAGGATTTGAGTAAATTGGGTCTGGCTGAAGTTGTTGTCACTCACCAAAACAATGGACTGATTACCATCAGACAGTTTAGGACCAAAGGTGATGCCCTCAATGTTATCTGTACCTGTAGGTAGGTTCAGCGAGTTGAGATTCAACAGTAAACGCTTTTCAGCAGGTTTGATATCTGCTAGTTGTTCAGTACTCAGATTATTCAGAGAATCGTAGTACTTGATGTCAGTTGCTCCTTGCAAACTGACTTCGTAAATTTTGATAGTATTACCAACCCCTGCGGAGAAAGAGCGTTCCAACGCAAGTAGGGTGCCTCGGTTATCAAGTGCGAGTAAATCCACTAAACCATTATCACCGGAGCCTGTAGTTGGCGGTGCGGCGATGCTCCCAGAGGGAGCCGCCCAAAGGGCGATCGCATCAGTGTTATAAAGATATTCCTTCTCTGGCTGTCCGCTCAGCAAGTTATATTGTAGGATGCGAGAACGGCTGCCATTAGTGAGCGTGGCAATAGGACCATCTTGGAACAGGGCGTTTTCGGTTGCTGTGTATAA
This sequence comes from Scytonema sp. HK-05, assembly GCF_963872035.1. NCBI lineage: Bacteria > Bacillati > Cyanobacteriota > Cyanophyceae > Nostocales > Scytonemataceae > Scytonema > Scytonema sp. HK-05. Next base: position 176,284 of record NZ_CAWMYC010000136.1, on the reverse strand, counting down.
AGTCTTTTGGTTAGGCGTAATCGTGAGGCTTTCAAATGCCAGGTTATTGCGAACACCCGACACCTGAGTATCGCCTGTATCTACAACTCCATTCCCGTTGGTGTCCTGCACAACTGGGAGGAACTTGTTTGCTACAGGTAAGGAACTGACTTGCTGTCCCGTGGTTAGGGAGAATTTATTGATGAAAGGATTTGTGACTCGACCCGCATTGATATTTACCTCTCCCTCAGAAGAAATGAATACCGTGTCATTGTTGCTCAGTGCAATGCCTTCAGGGTCAAGACTATTGAGTGGGAACTCTTTGCCATTCTCATCTTTGAGGGTGGTAACATCTGTAAAGGTGACACCCAAGCCAGTTTCTTGAGATGGAGTTTCTAGGGTAAATGTGTAGAAGCGGGCGGGAGCAAATTGGGAGCGGTCATCAGAGATACTATAGAAGCGATTATTTGCTGCATCGTAGGTGACGCCTGACAGTCCGCCAACAGGAGTTTCTTGTCCATCCACTGTTCCAGCCGCACCATTCGGGATATAACCAGTGGGAAAGATGGTCTGTCCTGAGAAGTCCACATCAGGAATAGTTCTACCTGCTTCTGTGGGCGGTACCTGCAAATCTGCCCATATTAAGCGATGGTCAGAACTGGGGAAACCGGTAGGAGGTACATTCGGGTCATAAGTGCCTACCAGTGGGAACAGAGGGTCAGTATTGAGGGGCCAGAATACAGCTGAGTTAGTGATATTTAAGTCAGTAGAGGGTAACACATAGTCTGTCCGCAAGTTCCCAGGAACTGTATCCGCAAAGTCTGCGGTGTCAAAAGCAGGGTTTCCGCGATGATTCAGATTTGCCCCACCCTGCAACACGGCTTGCTGCGAACCGCCGGGACTGGAGGGGATGAAATTCGTATTGATGTTAGGGTTCTGTAACAGTTGCCGGACAGCGTTGTTGTAGCTGTCGCCATCAAAGGGGTCTGCGTTCTGGTCACCCATGATGACGAAGCGTGATCCACCAGTAAGACCACCTTCTTTACCCTGATCGTCGTAGATGTAGTTCCCTTTATCAGGTGTAATGTAATCTGCCCAGAAACGAATCTCGTCGTAGTTACGCTTGCCATTACGGTCTTCGGAACCGTCGAACGTGGGAGGTGTGGGATGGCTGACTAAAGCGTGAATTGTCTCGCCATTCACTGTAATGGGAACGTCCCAATGACTCTTGGAAGAGAGGCGCAACGCGGCTTGTTCTTCCTCAGAATACCAAGGAGTAGCGGAATCAGGAAGAGCAACAGTAGGCAGCAGTGATCCTGGTATATCCTTCCATAGGAAGTTCTGGAACGTCCGCACATTAGCCGTGTCAATGGGATACTTGGACAGCAACAACATCCCGTACTGACCAGGGAACTCACCGAAGCCAAAGGCATCGTCACCATATCCCCGTGTACCAGGAGTTGTGACGACTGTACCGTCGTTGTTCAAGTCAAATCCAGAGGGAATGCCAGTATTTGAGGGTGCGATGTAGACGTAAGGGTAGTCAACCGGGTTTGCGCCGTTTTGACTAACCGAGAGATAATTTTGCTGTAATAATCGGACTGGTTCAAGAGGATCTGCCTCGACGTAGTCAAACTCGTTAATCAGCAGTACATCTGGATTCGTGCGCTGGATGATTTCAGCAACAGCTTTCGCTTGAGGGTTGTCAGGGGTGGACAAATCGGTTACTAACTCACCTTCGGCGCTGCGGTTCAAAGAAGCATTGAACTGTGAAAAGCGGATTGTGTTAGCGGTCATATATTCTCCTAAGATGATTAGGGTTCACTGGTGCAACAAATAAATTGTTCTTCGTAATCATTAGTTTCAAAAAAAGATGAGTTATTAAATTTTTGCAAAAACCAGGTTTAGGATATTTGGAACCAGAAATAAGCACAGATAATTCATCTGTATTTCTCTCTGGTTACATCTTCAAAAAATTGACTTCTACAAACTGACGCATCAGTTCTGGTATTTTCAACGCCGTTTTTTGGATCAATTGTTTGGGGAAAAGTCACGCTACGGGGTTGTGCAACAAGACTGACTCCATTTTTAAATACGAATTGAGAGACGGTGGCTGTGAGGATTAGTTGTTTTTGTAGTTCCCAGTCTGAGGAAATGACCCCGCTCATTTTTAGAAAATCCATGTGGAAAATCGAGGGCTTGAATTGATTGGCAACGAGGGCGATCGCCAGTTCTTCAAATCCTAAAGTTCCTGTCACAGAATAGGGATTTAATGAGGCGTTGATTGTTGTCTGCATATTTGTTGGTTTCTCTGATGTAATAAGTCATGAGAATGAGGAGCAAAGCTCACCATTCCTAGATTTCGTTGGTAGTGCCCTGCGTTTCATTTCACTAATCTTGTCTTTTACAAGAAATGTCACCAATGAGTCCATAGCCCCTGAACGGTTGACTATTGGCTATTAATGATTTAAGCAAAATTTACTTGAACAACCACGTCATTGTAATCCAAATCTCCACCACCAAATACGCCTTCAAACCCAAAAGTTTTATCTCCAAAAGATGAATATAATCCGCTCCATCTGAATTTGTCCCTAAGTCCCGTAAAGTAAGCTAGCGGTACCAGCACCAGCAGCTACAATGGCGTTAATTAACACGCTGTATCTCTGGCTAACATCTACCACGCCATCGTTAATTTCTGTTCCGGGTATTATCTTGAATTTCTTGCAAAGAAATAATATTTCATAATTTCAAATTGTTAACAATGCGGTCAGCAAGTGCGGCAAATTTGCCACTGCCCAAGTCATGATCTATATTGCTTGCTTGTTGTTGACTCACCTTTACTGTTTGCTCATAAATAAACTTCTTAGAAAGATTAGGTTCAGGATATTTGGAACCACAAAGGTTTATCTGTGGTTTCATTTACAAAAACAAGCTTTACAGTCGGGGTAATGATGATGTGCAGATCACTGTATCACGCATCCCTCCTACAAAGAAGCGTGGATTTTGAATGAAATAATTGTCATCTTTAGTTTGTATTAATTTGTATTCAGTACCCTCAAATTATCTCAATAACGTTAAGAAGTAGATAGCAAAAGGTTAAGACATGAGATTGACATACTCCGAGCGCCTGAAGGCATGAGGATTCTAGGCTCAAGCAGTGATTGCAGCTCTGAGCAATCACCTCTGAGCCGGCTAAAGGACCTGAACGAAACACAACATCAATTCCTCTTGTCACTCAATCCACATATTGATTCGTTAGCAACACTTCTACATTTACCTTAGGATATTGATAAATGAATTCTGAAATCCAGCCATTCAAAACAGTCACGCCAAATACAGTTGAGGCAGAGATTCGCAGTGTTCCATAGGGAACGGATTGCATTTGTGGCACGGTTAAGGTGGCTTCTGCCAAATCCCCCAGAATTTTCACTCTTCCGGAGCAATTTGAAGGAGAACAGTATGACCATTGAGGCGGTTACTAAAACGATTGGACTGATCCTTGCCCCGGTTGTGATGATTACTGCCTGTGCCGTGATACTCAATGGACTGTTGGCTCGCTACGCCTCTATTGGCGATCGCCTGCGTTTGGTAAATCAGGAACGACTGAATCTACTGGAACTGGATTTAAGCCAAAATCGTTTCAAAGCAGATCGCCTGCACGAACTTGATTGCATCCTGCCTGATTTACTGCGCCACCATCATCTTGTGCATGATGTGCTGGTGCTTGTTTATCTTGCCATTCTGGTATTCATGTTGGATATGTTAGTGATTGCATTAGCGATTTCTACGCTTATCAGCTGGTTATCTCAATTCGTCGTAATCGTCTTTCTGATTGGGATTGGAATTTTATTTTGGGGTATCGTGCTCATTGCCCATGAGCTTCGCACCTCCCACCGCTCTATTCAGTTTGAAGTGCATCGAACCTGTCAGTTATGCAGGAAAAGTTCCAGTAACTCAGTGAACAAGTGATTTACCAGAATCAGTATGCAATAGATGAATGGTACTCGTGAGTTTTGTTGTTGAGTATAAATTTCAGCTGACTAGAAAATAGAACTCCGCAGCTAGGAACGCAGAAGAAAAAATAAATTTTCATCTGTCCTGGTGAAGCAGCCCTGCTCTCCGGGAGCCACTGCGTTGCCCAGAGCAACGACAGGCTTCCAAACAGATTTGACAGTGTTGCATCCCGTGTTGTCTGATGTAGGAATAGTTAGTAGTTTGTCGATTAATAATGAAAGACAAGTATGTGTTACTGACAGGGGCCACTGGGGGGTTGGGTTTAAGTGTCACTCCTGTTGTACTGGCACAAGGTGCGCTCGTCACGGTGCCTTATCGCAAAGCGGAAGAAACAGAGCGGCTCAAAGAAGCTATCTCCCCTGCCGATCAGGGCAGAATCCAGTTTACTCCTGCTGATCTGCAAGATGAGCAAGCTGTTCAACACTTAGTGGATGATATGCCGCGAGTCGATGTGTTGATCCATCTGGTTGGAGGTTTTGCGATTGGTAAAACCCATGAGTATCCTTTTGCTGATTGGCAACGGGACTTTGGGTTGAATCTCAACACAACCTTTTTAGTCTGCAAGCATAGTCTACGACGTATGTTAGAGCATGGGTATGGACGGATTGTCACGGTCGGCTCGCGGGGGGCTGTAGAACCGAGCGGACAACTCGCAGCTTATAGTGCTTCCAAAGCAGGAGTCGTTGCCCTGACCAAGGCTCTAGCTGATGAAACCAAGGGAACCAACATTACAGCCAATGTGGTTCTACCCAGCATTATTGATACCCCTACTAATCGAGTAGCATTGGGAGCTGAGAACGCGCACAACTGGGTTAAACCTGAATCTTTAGCTCAAGTTATTTGTTTCTTAGCATCTGAAGCGGCTCAAGATGTTCGAGGGGCAGCAGTTCCAGTCTATGGCAGTGCTTAATGCTCTCAAGAATCGATTTTCTTGTAGACTAGAACGCCAACAAGTATCACTGTAAAAATTACGGAAGAATTGTAGCCATGCATCAATCAGCTAACCCAGCAAATCCAACCCCCCCAACCCTTGAGAAGAAACTTGCTCTGCTACAAAAGTTAAGAGATGAATTAGGCAGTGGAGACACGATTCGCCGTCTATTTTTTGGCGATTTGGAACCCATTGCACTCCAACCAGGAGGAGCTGGCACAGTCGTCCATCTCTATAACAAAGCCAATGATGTCACCATTGCTTATTGCGCAACCTACGATGTATTTTTGGCTGCCCGACCAGGACGAGTCACCGAATTCGATCCTGCCGAAATCAAGTAGGGCAGGATTACAGTGAGGTGAAGACTCACATACACATTGCTCTAACTCCGACAGCAAAAAAAATTCTGCAACAAAGAGCGATGGAGTGCGGTTGCAGAAGTATTAGCGATTTAGTTGAAAAGTGGGCTAGAGGAGAAATTGCATAGAGTTGCTAGGTTTTATCTAGACTTTAGTTTTTCTGCTTAACCGCTATTGACAATCCATAGCTCCCAACTATGGCTGGCGGCAAAGTGGCAAAACTGCGTTACAATCCCTAAGTTGTGTTGCTGCCGCCATTTAAGCCGATCATTCGCTAAAAATCTAAATCCACAATAGTGAAGATACACAATCCCCGTTAACCCGCGCTTCTTGGGGCATGATGCTGATTCCCAAACCTGCTTTGATCAACCAAATCACCCATTCCTCATGACTGGCGCTCACTACCACTTTTGGACGCACATTGGCAGCATCGAAAATGAATGGAGTAGAACGTCAGTATTTCATTATGCATTTATTAGATGCGTTTGCCCTGGGGTTCCCCCCGTTGTAGGCGGAACGCCTTCGGTGCAGGGTAGGAACTGCTCACCCTCCGGGTGAGAAATGCCCACCTTACAGAAAAGCGCTGTAATTTTCTAGCTCAAAGACTAGCAAATGACATAAAAAAATCACGCCAAAACCAGCAAGAGTTACCCTGTAGGATCACATCTCCTACGCAATCGGTTGAACTTTGCGTCTTGGCGTCTTGGCGCGAAACTAATTTTTTGACATGAATTAGCGGCGGAATTTTTTGGGGTCTAGGCGATAGCCAGTTTGAGGTTGAGACTGCTGACGACCAAGCGACACACCATTGCTGAGTTTTCCTCCGGTACCGCGATCGCTACGATCTAGGAAAGGTTTGAGATTGATCGGGTCTTTAGAAGAAGCAGAGGGTTTTTTGCCACCGCCGAAAATTGTTCGCCCTAAGTTGGATAGTTCATCATTACCACTTGTATAAGTGTTAACGCCAAAAGTTTGCTGACCACTATCAGCAGAAGCCAAGTTTTGGAAAACGCTATTGCGGACAGCATAGGGGTCTTGGTTGGCTGGGACTGTCAGCACAATTCGACAGTAAGGATTCGCTTCGGTGGTTACGCACAGAATGTTCTCTCTGTTTTCTACGGCTGTCTTCAGTTCCACTAAACCATCTGGGCGATAAGATTCCAAGCGCTGCGCAATTGTGTCGCAACGTTTTTGTGCATTCCACCCGTCTCCTAAAGTCCTAGGAGTCGCCCAAGCGAAGTATTGACCAGGTTGACTTTCAGGCTGGTACATAACGGTGTACTGACCGTTGTAAAACTGACAGCTAAACCGATTCGCGCTATCAATAGGTGTTGAGGTATTTGTTGTCGTTGTTGTTGAGGAGGAACCTGATCCAGTTGTCCTTGTTGTGGTCGAAGTTGAACCATTACCAGCTGGTGATGTTGGTACGACAACATCACCAGATCCACGAACTTGGGCGAATGCAGCGGAATGACCAAAAACTAAGGATAAACCAAGACCACTCAAAAAAAGAAACTTCAGAGGTTGAGATAGCATAAACAGTCCTAAAACGGGATTTGGGGTAGGGAGTTGATAATTCCAGTGACGAATTATTTTGTGATTTTGATTCATCGACGGCGTCCCTTTTTATCTTTTCTTTCTTTTTCCTCTTTGAGTATCTGTTTCGCTTTTGCTTGAATTTCTGAGTGACGCGCTACTCCTTCATAGGCGTAGCGGTTGTATTTGTTGCGTGAAATCAACTCTTCTAGTGAGCGAACTCGCTCATTACCGCCTGGGTGAGAAGATAACCAACTAGGAGGTGTGAATTTCTGTTGTTTTTCCAATGTTACCATCAAGTTACGCAAGCCATCAGCAGCGTAACCTGTTGCAGTAATGAGGCGCGTACCAAGAGTATCAGCTTGACGTTCCATGTCGCGGCTGTAGCTGAGTGCAAACAGTTGACCGACAATACCGCCATAGGGAACATATTGGGTGACGTTGGCAATCAGGTTTCCCTGAGTGACTAATTGAAAACCGTGGGAGAGGACGACGTGGGATAATTCATGACCGATTAACCCAGCTAATTCTGCTTCAGAATTGCTTTTGGCAATAGCACCTGCGTTAATAAAGATTTTGCCTCCTGGTAGTGCAAAGGCGTTGAGATCTGCTTCCGGGATGACGAAGAACTCGTATTTAAACTCATTACGTCCTGACACTTTCGCCAGTTTCTGTCCAATTTCATCAACGTATCCTAAAACAGCTTCATCCTTAACTAATTTCAGTTGCTTTTTTGCCTGCTTTGCCACCGACTCACCTATAGATCCTTCTCCCCGTAGCATCATAATAGTGGAGTCAAGGGCGGTAAACGGACCGAGTAGACTACCAGTGACGGCGTAACCTAGGACACCAGTGATAATGTTGGCGATCGCATTGCCTCTAATTTTTCCTCGTATATGGGATTTGTAACGCTTGAGATTGTCTTCTGCCAGTTTTGTAAACTCAGGTGCTTGTGGATCATTTGGGTTGAGAAGGGCAAATTGACGTGCCGCAAGCGAGGCTTCCATCCATTTTTTAGCTTTGGAGAGTGCTGCAACTCGTGTTTTAATTAAATCAGGTTGATTAGGATACAGCGTCGCCGCATTGTCTAATACCTGCAATGCTTTTTTCTCTTCACCGTATTCTTTGAGGACTTCAGCGTACCGAATATGACCGGGGATAAATTCCGGATTCTTTTCAACCAAAAGTTCTAGCGCTACGAGAGTCCTAGTTTGCATCTGACTGGCAATTCCCGCTTCTGCTTCGCGCCAGTACACTTGACCGCCTGGGGATAGTTGCGCGAGGTCAACTATGGGTTCTTTCAGTTGTTGTGTATCAGGCGTTTTGGCAAAAGGTTCTTTAACCTCTCGATACAGTTTTTCCGCTGCAGCTATCTGTCCCGCCTGGTAAAGCTTGTCTGCTTCTATCAGTTTTTGCTGACGGGCGATTTCTTCGGGACTGGGTGGAGGTTCCGCCGCTGACTCCGGCTTTTTATTATTATCAGAAGAAGTTGGTTGTTTTGATTCAGTAGGTTTCTTTGTATTAGAGGCTTCTGGGTTGGGTGTTGCTGAAGGAGATTTTTCTTCGGTGGGTACTATTAGTGGTTCATTATGAGTAGTGGACGCTGGGGGTTCTTTTGCTGGCGATATTATCGGTTGTGTCAGGATAATCAGAATAGACGTTCCGACTGAGAGTAATACCCAGCTAAAGGCAAGCAGCAGCGGCTTCCATTTGCGTTGCATAAGGAATCTCGTCTTATCCGAGTTTTTGATGATTTATAGTAATTAAAGCAGACCACAAGGGGCAGATAGCACTTAAACAAATCTCCAGAGAGCACGCCTGTAAGCGGGGTAATATTGAACAGGCGTGAGCTAGACTGCAACTACAACCGAGCCAACACCAAAAGAGCAAGATTGAAAGCACACAAAGAAATCCGCTTTTTCAAGGAAATTAATCAACTCTATGAAGCTACAAATTCGACCCATAGAGCAGTTTATAATTTGTTTGATATTTTCAGATTAGAGGATTTAGAGGGAGAAACAGTAAAAGCGCTGCCGCCCTACCGAAAAAGCTTTTATCATGTGAGCTTCAAGAAAAGCCCAAGTAACTCATTTGTTTTTATCAATGCTGACAGATTTGAAAACAGACGGGACTGTCTTGTATTCAGTTCACCCTATCATATCTATTCTTGGCAAAGAGACTCAAACACCAAAGGCTTTGTCTTTTACTTCAAAGATGAATTTTTATCGTGCGATATCTTGAGCGAGTTTCCCTTCTTTAAGGTTACAGAAACCAATCTCTTCGAGCCCGAACAAACGGAAGCAGAAAAGCTACTAGGCTACTTTGAAATGATTTGGGCGGAGTTTAGAGGCACAAATTCCTACAAAACCCATATCATTCAGTCGTTGGTGCTGGCTCTACTTTATTATTGTAAATCCCTTCATGAAAGATATAAAACCCAAGCAAAAGACCAACCCCGTAGCCTTGTCATCTTAAACCAGTATCAGCAGCTCATTAATAAATTTTATCTAGAGAAGAAGACAGTTGAGGAATACGCAAGTTTGTTGGGCATTACCCCTAATCACCTAAACGATGTCATAAAGCAAGCCACAGATAAGACAGCCCGTAGCTTTATCGTTGAGCGTATTTTGTTGGAGGCTAAGAGCCTTTTAACTCATACGGAATTAGATATTGCTGACATTTCTTATAACTTACAATTTGACGAACCCACCAACTTTGGCAAGTTCTTCAAAAAATATGTCGGACTGACACCGCTACAATTTCGTAATCGTAAGCAGAAGGATTAATCCTTTGTTATTTACCATTTTATCCGCGAATTGTATTACCAGCGTGTAGCAAGTAGTGACTACTCTTGGAATGTCATGTCTTGGTCGTCACATCATTCTAATAACAATGAAAATTACAGGTCATACTATCCTCATCACAGGTGGAGCAACCGGCATAGGATTAGCCTTAGCCGAGGCTTTTTTGAGAGAAGGCAGTCAGGTCATTATCTGCGGAAGAAGAGAGAAAAAATTACAACAAGCAAAGTTAAAGCTCCCTTCGCTTCATATCATGGTATGTGATATTTCCAAAGATAGTGCCCGAGAAAACTTGTTTAAATGGGCTACAAATACTTTCCCCAACCTCAACATATTGGTCAACAATGCTGGTATTCAAAAAGAAGTCGATTTAAGAAAAGGAGCAGTAGATTTATTGGAAGAAGAAATGGAGATAGACATCAACTTAAAAGCTCCAATTCATCTATCCACAATGTTTATACCTCACCTAATTAAGCAGAGAGAATCGGCAATTGTAAATATTACCTCAGGTTTGGCATTCACACCGCTTGCAGTTGTTCCTATATATTGCGCGACAAAAGCAGGTTTGCATTCATTCAGTCAATCTTTAAGGCATCAATTACGAAATACATCAATTAAAGTCTTTGAGGTAGCCCCACCTATTGTTGATACAGAGTTAGATAGGGGTGCAAGAGAAAACCGAGAACAAGAAAACCTAGTCATTTCACCTGTGGAGGTGGCTGAGGCAGCTCTCAAAGGTATCAAAGAAGACCAGCTTGAAATTGTAATTGGTTTAGCAGATAACTTACGTTCTGCTCCTGAGAAAATGTTTAATATCATAAATCGCTGATGCACCGAATGATTCAAAACGGGGATAGTTACCTGGACAATAGCGTACTCGTTATGTGACGACTCTCACCGCTAACGCCAAGGGCGTTAGCGGGAGCATCCAACCTCGCGGTTAGAGTTTGCTGATTCACAGGACGGGCAACCCCGTATCCTCCACAGCATAAGCTAGAAGCGTCCTCTCCGTTGTTTTGAACAAGTAGGTATCTAAATGCTCAATCCTTTATCCGTAAAGTGTTTTACCCAAGAAACGGGGATGTCGTTAAACACCTCTCCTTCTTGGAACCCCATACACTTTGTTTTCAAGGTTCAGTCCGTTAGTTTGGGATGAAAGTTTTCCGGTCTTCGACTCTAACGGGAGACTACTGACTCGATCTTCTCAATTATACCCTGAAACCGTTATGAATAAAGACTTTCACAGTTTAAAGATGACACGCCACGTTTGGCAATTAGAGGGGTATTGAACCCCTCCAATTGCCCCGCAATTCCCCATCACCGCCAACGCTTCGCGTGTGGCGGGAGTACCCTTGCGGAGGTCTAGATGGAAAGGTGACAGCGATCGCTCTTGAGGAAGGCGCATTCTAAGCGTTTACACACATAAGACTAGTAGTCTGAGGCTACATAAACAAAGCCTGCCAACGCAGGTTTGATTGTTGCGCTGGCGGACTTGGTTAGACAAGCCGCAAGCTAAGGGCTGTCGGCTACTGGTGCAATTTTGGAATAAATTGAATTCGCTGTTAGCAACGCGATCGGTACGCCTCTAATTGCTGATTCAATGGACAACGGTTGACAATGAGTACAAATAGCCATCCTGTTTGTGCAGTAATTTGCAATATTTATGGTTGATTATTTGCAATTTTTTGGTTCCTGTGGAGATATCGAATTGCCCAGTTTTCCTAGTTGAGACTCTTCCTGTGTGAGTACCAGCATTTTTCCCTGACGGAACAACAGCTTTAACGATATCCCCAGTCCTAAACCCAAAGTGAAACTTGATATTAGTTTTATGGCTCTTAGGAAACCCAAACTTATTGGTTACACACATTTGGCGATTGCCATGTCCACAGGTTTTTATGATTAAAGGTTTCAATCCTTTAACTATTACTTTTTCTGGAGTTGATTGACCGATGCAAACGGCATCAAAGTAATGGGTTTTATCTAGATCAAGCCTTGTTCTATTAAACTTCGTCAATCCCCCGCTACCTGTTTCTACTGGTAACCCTGTGCTTTTTAATGTTTCTAAAAGCTTGAATCTAGTTACATTAACAGCCGCAACGTCTGCCAAGGCTTTTTTTGCTTGCACTTCAATCTTTTTCAACCGTTCAGGATCTTTCTTGAGAAAGTCCTTGATATTCTTAGTCCCCTTTTTGATGTTACATTTCTCACAACTTAAGGTAAGATTGGAGATTCTATTTGACCCTCCTTTTGCTCGTGGGTGAATGTGTTCAATCTGTAACGGCAAGTCTTGTTTATCACAGTAGACACACTTTCTCCCAAACTTTTCTAGCAAATACTCTCTCGTTTCGTATCCGGCTAGAGTACCTTGTTGATACTCCTTACCACTGATTTCAGGGTTCTGCATTAATTGAGTGTCAAACCGAACTAGTTCTTGAGAGATAGCCGTAATTGGTGCAAGTTTCATCAGCCGCTTAACCCAAGTTTTGATGTTGTAAACACGGCTCATTAAACTTGGTGCTAGCCATCTATCAGAGCGCTTTCTATTATTAAAACGTGGTTGACGATAACGGGTTTTTCTTGCTCTTCGACCTCGACGTACTTGCCTACGAGAAGTTAAAGATTCTCGAATTGCAAAACCTCGGTGCTGTAGTTCCGCCGCGAATACAACAACGCCAGTGATATCATTAACCAGTGCCAACCCTGTGCCTTTGGAACCAGGGTCAATTTTAATTCTTAATGCCTTAACTGGGGAATCTGGTCTAGATTCCTTGAGAATGATTGTGAACGGAAAACGTTTAAAAACGGCTGCTTTTTTGTTCCTTAAAAGTTGTCTCGCTTGGGCTGGATGAATAGGATCTAGCGGTCGTTTATTGGTGTCGATTACAAATACTTTGCTCATAAGAGCCTCCTTTCGGGTTATGTTTTCCTCGATCAAGTTAAAAGGGCTTTTTAAGCTGGATGCACTGACTTCACCAAATACATCTGTTTAACACCCAACGATAGAGCCGCAAGCTGGAAAGCACCCACGGGTATCATGACCCTTTTAACGTAGTCCTCAAAGGACTTGATCTGGCTATATCCCCAGGGTTTGTACTGGTTGTCCAGTTTTGTCCACTGTTTGGTGTATAGCCTAATTCTGCATCACAGCATCCAACAACTTATTAGCACCAAAACGCACTGGATCGGTACAGGGTAGCCCAGTTTCTGCTTCGGTTTGGGCGATCGCATCCAACGCCTGTGACTCATCCAGATGACCAGTGTTAAGAGCGATACCTACTACAGGTACAGATCCAAAGGCACCACCTGCACTGGCGACCATTTCGTAAAGCCTTACCACTTCTGTCAAGGGCGGAATTGAAACACCAACATTCCTGACTTCAGTTTGTCCGGCACGATGTACCAGTATCAACTGTGTTGGTTGCGAACCACGTATCAAAGGTAACGTTGCTGTGGAACCGGGGTGCAGCAGCGAACCTTGTCCTTCAATGTGCAGAATGTCGTAGTTTTTACCATAGCGCATGACCATTTGTTCTACAGCACCAGCGGCAAAGTCCACCCGCACTGCATCCAATGGCACACCATCCCCTTCTAACATCAAACCAGTTTGACCTGTGGCAAGGAACTTAGTATGCCAGCCCCGCAGTCGTGACGCCCAATGTAACTCTAGACTCGTTGACATTTTGCCAACTGCCATATCGGTACCCACAGTCAAAACCCGCCGACAGGGGAGAGTGCGTGCCATACCGCTAGCAACACCTATATTGGCTGGTTCTTTGCGCACATCCCAAATAACTTGCCCAGGTTTCAGCAGTGTCTTTAACTCTGGTATCGTTGCCAGAGGAGTGTGCAAGCCGTTCACCACCGACATCCCAGCTTTGACAGCGTCCTTGAGTTCATGCCAATAATCATCTGGCAAAGCGCCGCCTTTGGGCGCAATGCCAATAACTAAAACTTCCGGTTTGTACTCCAGTGCTGCTGCAACCGATGAGACTATCGGCACATCACGCTTGATACCTGTTAATTCGGTCAAGGATTTGCCCGCACATTCCCGGTCAATCGCTGCTACGATTGGGGCTTCAGCATACCGTAAAATTGACAGCCCAGTTTTCCCATAAGGTCCCTTGATTCCCTCATGCAATAGAATAGCGATCCGTTGATTAAGCGCCAGACGCACTGCGTTGTACCCCCAATCCTGGTAAATCGTTTGGTAAAATTCTCCCGTCCTCTACAAATGCACCTATAAAAGGGTCATCTATTAAATTCAGGTGACTATCCAAATCGAGATAGTCAGCTAATGGTGCAAGTTGTGAGAAGGCTGTATTGGCTAGCGTACTGTCGGAATAGCAACCGAACATCACTTGTAACCCATGTGCCCGCGCTGTATGTACCATCCGCATTGCTTCGGTTAAGCCCCCTGATTTCATGAGTTTGATATTAATTCCATCCACACAGTTTGCCAACTTAGGAATATCGGAGCTATTGAAGCAACTTTCATCGACAAAAATAGGTAGAGGAATTTGCTTCTTCAGTTCCACTAAATTTTCTTCCTGCCCTCTTGGCAGTGGCTGCTCTACATACTTTACACCTATATCGACAAGCCAATTGCACATAAATACTGCATCTTTCAAACTCCAACCCCCGTTTGCATCAACGTACAACTCTAACGCTGGTGCTTCTTCTCGCACTGCCATTAACATTTTCTGATCTGCGGCGATGCCATCCGGACTACCCAACTTTACCTTCAAAACACGCACATCAGTTAATTGCAACCAATCCCGCGCCCTAGCCCTAGCCCCTTCTGGCGAATTGATACCAATCGTTACTGAAGTTGGCACTATGGCGTTGCGATTCAGCCCCCACATCTGCCACACAGGTAATCCTACACGCTTTCCCAACCAGTCGTGCATTGCTACATCCAGCGCCGCCTTTACAGACGAAGGAACAAGCGCTTTTGTTAACACTTGCTCAATTTCCTGCCGTTGTAATGGGCTGAATGCTTGCAAAGAAGGCGCGACTTGCAGCAAAGCATCTTTTATAATCTCAGTTGATTGGGGACGGGTGCCCACAGTAAATGGCGATGCTTCCCCCCAGCCTTCAATCCCATCGTGGGAAATCCTCACCCATACATTCGTCGTTTGTGCCGTTGTGCCCCGACTGATGGTCAAAGGAAAGCGCTTGTTTACGGTAAATATTTCTACTTGTATTTGCATGATTATGCATGAACTTACGGTAAAATTGCGTTCTTTTTGACATCAAAGCTTAGTTCAGCTTTTTACCCACATTGAGTCTCTGTTATACTTTTTTACAATTCTAAATTTTTCCTATTACCTTTTTACATATTTTGGTATCCACTTTCTCGATGACAAACTTACAAAAATGGAAGCTTTTGCACTCCAAAATGGTCTTGAATCATGCCTGGTGCCAAGTCAGACAAGATGAAATACAATTACCGAATGGTAGGATTATAGATGATTATTTTGTAAATATTAAACCAGAAGTTGCTCTGATTTTACCTATTACCAGCAGCAAAGAGATTATTTTTGTCCGTCAATACAGACATGCAGTAGGTGAATTTTTCATAGAACTTCCTGCGGGGAGTTTTGATCCACAAGAAGAAAGCGCCGAAGTAGCAGCTGTGCGAGAACTACAAGAAGAAACAGGTTATAGTGCTCAACAAGTCACAAAGATAGCGACGCTTTATGATAAGCCGAGTAAAGATACAAATAAAATACATTTATTTTTAGCAGAAAATGTGATAAAGTCCGGAGAACAAAAACTAGATATTACAGAAGAGATAGAAGTTCTCCTTATTCCTGTGGAATCAGTTAGGGATAAAATCCTTAAAGGAGAAATTTCTGTAGCGGGAACTGTTGCAGCTATTTGTTTGGGTTTGAATTTCCGGCGTTGCTGAATCAAGATATGAATTTATAATTCATGGCTATGTAGAGACGTGCCATGGCACGTCTCTACAAGGATTTCGCATCAAACTACAAAATTGTATACAAACATAATTCATAACCAAATTCAGCAACGCCGAATTTCCTTAATAATCACAGCCATAACAAATAAATGTACAATGGCTTAATTTTGTTCGTTTCAATACAATTGGTGTTTCCAACCGTTTTATTCACATTGAGTAAGATAACTTGACATCTTACAGCCAAGTTTATACAGAGTTCGTTAAGTGTTTATAAAAACAATAATATTTTCCCTCATATACGATAAAATAAGCTTTTCCAGCCTGCTTACGTAGTTTTTTTTTGTATACTTAAACTCTTATAGAGTGTAGGTGCAAGATATGAAATAACAACATTCGTTCTTTAAGTTGATACTAAACTGGCTAAACTTGCCTGTTCAAATTTGGGAACTGAATAGAAGATAGAGGAACAAACAACTGCATAAGTCAAATTGACTTGCACCTATTACAGGTTGGTAGCGAAGGAAAGGCGAATCTCAAAGCAAAGTGAGTCTTCCAACATTACCAACAGAACAATGGAAACACTATTTACACAACTGAACAATTGAAGAGGTAAAGTATGGCATCTCAAAATCTCCCAGTTCTGATTAAGGGTAGCAATGGTCAAGCAGTGAAATTAGTACAACAGCTGCTGAACGCTTATGTGCCTTATATTAAAAATGCTAAAAGTATTAAAGAGGACTCAGACTTTGGTCAAAACACAGAGCAAGCTATCATAACCTTCCAAAAAGCATACCGAAACCAGTTTGATGGTACTTTGGAAGGCGATGGAAAAGTCGGTAATTTGACTTGGCGTGCCTTGGGTGATTTTGGTTATAGACACTCTCCTGCAGGTCAATCATAGTAGCTTCTGGAGTCACTTACTCCACCCCAAAACCGAATAATTCAAACCTCAATAATTCTAACTACAGATAAACACCAAGCCAACACATATAACGGTTTATCTGTGGCAAACATCAGAAACACAATCAACACCAGAAGGGAGCATCCCAAATGTTTAAATTTATTGTCATGCTGTTAGCGTAGCTCCTCACGAAGTGAGGCATGGAGCGATAGCGTAATGAAGCATCTCAAGTCGTGAACAAGGCTTGAGATTCCTCGCTCCTGTTCCTTCGCTTCGCTCAGGACTTCGCTTAGAATGACAAACGTGTTTTTCAAAAATTGGGATGCTCCCCACCAGAAAGAGAATTCAAGGAGTATAAATCATGACAACTGCAATTCAATCTGCAACCTTACCAGTACTGCAAAACGGTGACACAGGAGAAGCCGTGAGATTGCTACAACAACTGCTGATTACTTTTAACTATCTTGAAAAGGATCAGTTCGACGCTAAATTCGGTCAAAACACAAAGGATGCTGTAATTCAGTTTCAACGTGTTTGGTTTGGCCAAGATCCTTCAAAACAAGATGGTATTGTTGGTCCAAATACCTGGGATGCTTTAGGCGAAGCTGCTAAGGCTAAAGAGTGAAGCTAGCCTTTGTAGGTTAAGGAGTCACTCCTTAACCTAACTAGAAATGACGCACTTTACAAACAAGTCGTTGTGTATATTGCCCAAGGCGTTCAGTTTGTCAGCGATTCAAGAGCATTGTTTTCCATTTCTATTCCCTCGGTGCATAAGTTGATTCATGCTTACACCGATTAAGAATACACAAAGCTTAGCTCAAGAAAGCTTAACTTTCATTGTTCAACTTTACTCAAATAACACAAAGGAGAAAATTATGTCTACTATTTCTGAGCCAATTCTGCGTATCGGTAGCGAAGGTGCAGATGTCAAACGTCTGCAAGAGTATCTGAATGCTCATGGCTACCATATAGCAGCTGACGGCATATTTGGTGCGAAAACCGAAGCGGCTGTTCAGGATTTCCAAAGAAGTCATGGTTTGACGCCGGATGGAATTGTCGGACATAACACCTGGGCAGCTATAGAAGGAGGAATTGGCTAACAGATTTAATAAAACTTAAAGGTTTCACAATCACTTCCGACTTACGCATTGACAGTTAAAAAATTGTGTGTATTTAGTCGTACTTTCTGTTTAAGGTTAATGCACACTATGGCGTATCTGTACATTGCGTAAGTTTTAGCTAATACCGAGTTGCGTTCATAGCTGCAACTACCCCCCGCCCCTCTCCGATGCCTTGGAGAGGAGTGCCCGGAGGGCGGGGTGAGGTAATTGAGCCGCAACGCGCGTATAGTAGCTTAATCTCAAACCTCAGAAGCGCGATACGCGTAGCGTCAAGCCTCTGGCTTATCGCCTACTCCGGACGCTCCGCGTCATCGCGCTTTGGCGGCTTTGTGCATAAGCGATCGCCTTTTGGTGGCTCCCGTTGAGAGCATCGCTTGAGCTTGATTGCACGGAGCGCGATCGCACTCTGTACCCGCATGCAAAAGCGATCGCTTAACTCTGAATTCTGTATTCTTCAAACTCAACCCAATCCCAAATGCAATTTTAATGCAGCATCAATTAATACCATTTTCTCCTCATTTAAACTACTTACGACTTCGCCAATAATTCGCTGCTTGGAAATTGTTCGCACTTGCTGTGCCTGTACTTTAGAGGATTTTGTTAAACCACTATCCTCTGGAGCAAGCAAAACCTCAAAGGGATAAACACGAGTAACATTGGAAGTCAATGGTAAAATCGTCACTGTGGTAGCAGCACGATTATTTGCATCATTACTTACTATTAGCACTGGACGGCGTTTATCCATTTCTGAACCCACCGTAGGACTAAGGTCTGCGTAATAAATATCACCACGTTTCATCTGTCAAGCCATCTGCTACTGTCACATCCCAATCGCTGTCAACTTCAGCAGATGCTTGTCGGTAAGCTTCCTCTAGTTCTCGGTTTCGCAGCATTTCTAATGCTTCTTCAATGACTTGAGAACGAGACTTGCATCCTTTATTAAGCTTGTAATTTTCGATAAACTCCACTAAATATGGTGGCAAGGAAATGGATAGTTTTTCGACATTCATATTCCTACCAATAAGTAGTCAAAATTATTCCTACTAATATAGTAGCTTAATCTCAAACCCAGGAGCGCGATACGCGTAGCGTCAAGCCTCTGGCTTATCGCCGCCTGAGTATGATTCCTCCATGCGATCGCCTCCGGCGGGGCTTTGCCCATCGCCCTTGGCGTTACCCCACCCCGGTTTTGTCTAACGCCAAAACCTCCCCTCCCCTTGGCAAGGGGAGGGGACGTAAAGCGTAGCTTAACGGGGGTGGGGTGAAATCAACGTGGAATAAACCTTTGAACGTGATTGTTGACACCTATGGCTGGAGTCACCCCACTAGTACACTATGGCGTAAATAGAGCAACCATTTAAAATCCCCAAAAAGCCGATTCCATAATACTTTTGACTTTTGACTTTTGAATGCGTGACTTCCGCCTTGCGGTACTAGCCCCTCGCCCGACACACCCTCAACCTCTCCCGCGCCTCCGGATGGGTGACAAAATAATCTTGCAGCCAGTCGCAACCCCGCGCCAGCAAATCATCCAACCCGCCAACCCGCCACACCTTGGCTGTGCCGTCATTAGATGCAGTGACAATACGTTGACCATCCCGGCTAAATGCTGCACTTGTGACCAAGTCCTGATGCCCTTTAAGTTCAGCAAGCAGCTTACCATTTGTATCCCACACCTTGGCTGTGCCGTCCCAAGATGCAGTGACAATACGTTGACCATCCCGGCTAAATACTGCACTTGTGACCGTGTTCTGATGCCCTTTGAGGTCAGCAAGCAGCTTACCATTTGTATCCCACACCTTGGCTGTGCCGTCATATGATGCAGTGACAATGCGTTGACCATCCGGGCTAAATGCTGCACTTGTGACATAGTTCTGATGCCCTTTGAGGTCAGCAAGCAGCTTACCATTTGTATCCCACACCTTGGCTGTGCCGTCCCAAGATGCAGTGACAATGCGTTGACCATCCGGGCTAAATGCTGCACTTGTGACGTCGTTCTGATGCCCTTTGAGGTCAGCAAGCAGCTTACCATTTGTATCCCACACCTTGGCTGTGCCGTCAAGTGATACAGTGACAATGCGTTGACCATCCGGGCTAAATGCTGCACTCCAGACCGGGTTCTGATGCCCTTTGAGGTCAGCAAGCAGCTTACCATTTGTATCCCACACCTTGGCGGTGTTGTCATTAGATGCAGTGACAATGCGTTGACCATCCCGGCTAAATGCTGCACTTGTGACCTCTTTCTGATGCCCTTTGAGGTCAGCAAGCTGCTTACCATTTGTATCCCACACCTTGGCGGTGTTGTCATTAGATGCAGTGACAATGCGTTGACCATCCGGGCTAAATGCTGCACTCTTGACCTCTTTCTGATGCCCTTTGAGGTCAGCAAGCTGCTTACCATTTGTATCCCACACCTTGGCGGTGTTGTCATTAGATGCAGTGACAATGCGTTGACCATCCGGGCTAAATGCTGCACTCTTGACCTCTTTCTGATGCCCTTTGAAGTCAGCAAGCTGCTTACCATTTGTATCCCACACCTTGGCGGTGTTGTCAGATGATGCAGTGACAATGCGTTGACCATCCGGGCTAAATGCTGCACTTGTGACATAGTTCTGATGCCCTTTGAAGTCAGCAAGCAGCTTACCATTTGTATCCCACACCTTGGCGGTGTTGTCAGATGATGCAGTGACAATGCGTTGACCATCCGGGCTAAATGCTGCACTNTCTGATGCCCTTTGAGGTCAGCAAGCAGCTTACCATTTGTATCCCACACCTTGGCGGTGTTGTCAGATGATGCAGTGACAATGCGTTGACCATCCGGGCTAAATGCTGCACTCCAGACCGGGTTCTGATGCCCTTTGAGTTGCGCCCGTTCGTGGATATTGTCAGCAATTGTTTGTAAAGCGAGGATGGGGCTAGCAGCAGGATATTTTTCTAAAGGTCGTCCATCCTTCACCAGTTGTTTTAACCTTTGTCCGGCATCCATCGCCGCTAGTAATCCTTCTATTTCTTGATGTTGTTTCTCAAACTGGTCTAAAGCTGCAACCCCTGCTCTTTCTAACTCCGTTGCTTCCTGTGCTACTTTGGTTTCTGTCAATGCCTGCGCCCTTTCTTGTTGTGCTTGCTTCAGGCTAACTTGGGCTTGTTTCACATCATCTTGAGCTTTTTTCGCTTGCGCTTGCGCCGCACCTGCTTGTTGATTTGCCAAACTTACTTTTTGTTGTGCTTGTTGAGTCTTTTGCGCTGCATCTTGCTGAATTCGCTGTAAGTTTTGCTGGGCATTAGTTAACTTTTGTTCAGTCTGTTTGACTTTTTGTTCTGCTGCGTTTTGTTTTGCCTCGGCTTTTTGCTGATTATTTTGCGCTAGCTGCTGTTGTTGCTTGGCGGTTACTGCTTGTTGTTGTGCTAATGCTGCTTGTTTTTTGGCAGTGCTTGTTTCTTGATTCGCTTTTGTGATTCCTTGCTTTGCCTGATTTAATTCTGATAAAGCCGCGTCTTTTTGTTTATTCGCGTCCTCTCGTTGTTGAACTGCGCTATTGCGTTCTGATACAGCAGAATTCCGTTGTGATTGAGCAGTCATTCTTTGTTGATTAGCCACACCAGCCGCCATGACTGCGATAATTGCCCCAACTATCGACACAGCCAAAATAGTCCCACCAATGCGAAGCTGCTTCTGGGTTTTGCGTTGCGCCTGGGCAAGTTCAAACTGTTGACTAGCAGAGATAAATTGATAATCTTGATTGCTTAAACTTCTGCCTTCTGCCCATTCTAAAGCATCGTGTAAGTTTTGCCCGTGCAATAAATGTGCAGAATCCTGGTTAGACTTTAACCAAGCATCAAAAACTGTGGCATAGAATTCTGGACGGAGATTTCTTAGCTCTTGATTAACCCAATTGGAATTAAAAATTGACTCGTAAATGCGGTTATAAACTTTTAAATGTCCCTGCTGTTCTACCACCAGCCCTGACAACCGCAAATCCATTTGTTCTGGAGTATCAGCCGCGCTGATTCCTCCAAACCCTCCTTGATAAGGTGAGGTCAAAATTTGCTGATAGATTGCCAACAACCTACCTGTACGCTGTGCACCACCTCGTAAAATTCGGTCACGAATCGTTTTTAAATGCTCTGGTTCATCCTGAGATTCCCAATTAGAAATGACTCTAGTTTGCACCAACTCCTCTACCCACTCAGCAACCCTATTTTCTGGAATAGCAGCATCAGCATCAAGAATCATCTGGCAAAGTTTTTGAGTTAGAAAAGGTTGCCCCCTAGTCCAATCCAAAATTGATGTTATAGCCGCCTTTGGATTATTCGTTTTCACCGCCAAACCGCCCGCTAACGGTTTAGCTTCTTGTAACTGAAAACCAGTTAGTTGAATCGCTCTACCAATATTAAAAGGAGTGCGTCGTTTATCTTGAATCAAATCAGAAGGAGTCGCAACCCCAAGCAGCGCAAAAGTCAGTCGTTGATAATCTGGTTTTGTCGCCCGATTGTTATAGCATTCACGAATGAGAGCAAAAAAATCATCTCTCTCAAATTCTAGACTCAAAACACTGTCGATTTCATCGACAAAAATCACAATATTTTGATAAACCGACTGCAATAAAACAGTTTCAATAAACTTGCTTAATCGGTTCACTGGAGACAGCAAACCTTCAGTTGACCACCAAGTATTTAAATCAAACTTTTCATAGAGTTCCAAACTATTGATAATACCATTAATTATCCCCGCATACCATTGTTCGGAAGTGATATCCGCAGTGCCAATGCTTGTAATGTCAATATCAACACAGGCAAAACCCTCCGCCTGCAACCTTCGCATCGTTCGTATCTTCAGGCTTGACTTGCCCATTTGTCGAGAGTTGAGGACATAGCAGAATTCCCCTGCCTTCAAAGCTGTGTAGAGGTCAAAATCTGCCTGTCGCTGCACATAAGTGGGAGCATCAATTGGCAGACTGCCCCCAACTTGATATTTGTATGATTTGTAAAATTGTTGAGTCATTTCAATGTTTTTTTTAATTTTCTCTATAGATTAGTTAAATACTGATTATCTTTAGGACTTACGCATTGACTAATATCAGGTTCGGTTGATTACTTATCATTCCTGAAGAACCCCACCCTCGTAAAGCTACGCTTCACGTCCCCTCCCCGCTTGCGGGGAGGGGATAAAGGGGTGGGGTGCAGTCAACGTGGGAATCATAACTAATTAGCCGAACATGATATAAAGTCTGATTCTGTGCGTTAAGTTATACCTGTTTACTGAACGGAAGTTTGCGATTAAGAGCTAACCAAGAATATCTTCTTTTTTATAGGGGTCAGACTCATCAAATTATGCACTTAGGGGATTCCTTGTTTCGGTGGTCTAAGCAGGAAATACAGACAAAGCGGCTCTGCCGCTAGAGGAGGCAGAGCCTCCTGATAGTGCCAGCCAGAGACTGGGAACGAGAAATTGCCAGCCAGAGATTGGGAATGAGAAAAACTCGATCCCCCCTAGCCCCCCTTAAAAAGGGGGGAATCTTAAAAGCCCCCTTTTGAAGGGGGTTGGGGGATCTCTTCTGCGTAAGTCCTAAATTGATAAAACAAGAAAAAATAATCTAATTCACCCCCAAATTATCCCGAAAATATAACCGATATAAATCACATAAAGGCGTGACATCATTACCTTGAAACTTCACTAACCCCATACTGCGTAACTTAAATGCCAAACCTGTTTCTATCCGTACTGGCTGAGTCACAGCAACGACTTGTTTAATAGCAGTAACTAACTTGCTATCTTCCTGTAAATTCCTCAAATGCCTACGCAGATGGTCACTATAAAAACCTTCTTCTGTCGGCGCAATTTGTAAGAATTGCGACAAGCTAATTCTGCCACGAGCAATTTCATGAAGTGCTTTCCTGACTAGATAGGGATGTCCCCCAACCATTGCTATAAATTGCTGAAATTCCTCCTCAGTCCAATTTAAATTGTGTCGTTGTACCAAATTCCGCACTTGTGACTCATTGAACTCTGGTAACTCAATTGGCAATCCCACATTAAACGGTGATTGATTAATATTCAAAGGAATATAAACTTCTTTGGAATGCACAATCACCAATCGCAATTTTTTCCAAATTTCTTTATTCTTAGATGTTTCATGCCAAGCTCGTAGTAAGGCGAAAAATTCTGAGGCTACTTGCGGATATTGAAACACTTGATCCACTTCATCCAAACCCAAAACGATTGGGCTATGAATTTCTGACAGCAAGTATCTTTGAAAGTAGTTTGTACACTTATCTTTACTACCCAAAACACCTTGCCAATATTCACTTAGCTTATCCTTGAGATTCAACTCCTGAGCAATGCTGCCACAAAACCACTGCAAGAACTTATCCAGATTGGTAAAAAACTCTGCATCTGCTGATTGAAAGTTCAAGTATGCAGTTTGACAGCCATGTTGCGTCCCATGATGAAGAACACGTGTCAAAAGCGAAGTCTTACCCATTTGCCGGGGTGCTTTAATCCGGATCAGCGCTCCTGGTTGTAAAATTGTCTCGTAACAGTCAGCCTCAGTGGGTGGACGTTCAACATAAAAGGCAGATTGCAAGCTCACTTGTCCTTCTGGTTGTTCAAAACTGCCAGAAGTAGAAGCTGGTTGGGGAGCAATAATACTTGATGCTTGAGGATTGTCAGGCGTACTTTCACTAAAGAGCTGCCGAAAGAATTGCAAAATTCTTTGGAAAATAGAGGTTTCACTCACTGACTGGGAAGGGTTTTGCGAAGAAACGAGAGGATCTGCTTGTGAAGCTTGAACAATTCTCGGCGTTGGCTGGAGAGTTGGAGCCTCATAGAGATCCAGATATCGCTGCAAGGCTTGCAACGCAACGGTACCATTTTGGTAACGCTGACGATAGTCATAGCGCACCATCGTATCTAAAATTTCTGCACCCTGGGGGCTAATATTGATCCTGTCGACAAGCAAACCGCAATATAATTCACCATTGTTGGCATCTCGCGGTAGCTGTTGAGGTTGTAATCCAGTCAACGCCTGAAAAGCCAGAGCTCCCACCGCATAGATATCGCTACTGAACTGAGGACGAAAAGCCTGTTGTTCACTAGGCATATAACCCCGAGTGCCAATTGCAACTGTTAGGCTGCTTTCACCTTGAGCGTTGACTTTCAAAGCACTGATTTCTTTTACCGCCCCAAAGTCAATCAGTACAATTTTCCCATCTTTACGCCGCATTAAATTCTGTGGCTTGATATCCCGGTGGATAATACCTTGTTGATGAACAAACGCCAAAACTTCTAGAATTTCCTTGACAAGCCTTAAGACTTCACTCTCACTCTTGGGCGAACCAGGAATAATTTCTTTTGCTTTTATCAAATCATGCCCATCAACGTATTCTTGAACTAAATAAAATTCTCCGTTTTCTGGAAAATGGGCAAACACCTGGGGAATCTGGGGATGTTGCTTACCAAGCTCGTATAAAAATTGTGCTTCCCTGTCAAATAGCTTTTTCGCAAGAGTCAAAAAATCAGGATTTGGGTTTTTTAGTTTGAGGTGTTTGACAACACACAGGGGTTGCCCTGGTAAATCTAAATCGTTAGCCAAGTAAGTATCGCCAAAACCGCCACCTCCCAGATACTGAAAAATTTTGTATCGATTTCGGAGCGTTACACCAATTAAAAGAGATTTGTTCATTTTGCCTCTCCTATCTTTTACACTGGTAACTGGTCAAAAGATAGAAAGCAACAAAAAAATAAAATCAGTAGAAAAATTTTATTCTCTTTCATCTTTTTGCTATAAAATATGCAATTTTAGACGCACCAGTTGAAAATCATTGCAATATACACTGTTAAAGCTAAAGCAAAAAAACCTGTTTTTCCCGTGATGCCGGCAGAAGGCTCCCGCTAGAAGCCGTAAGGGTTCTAGCGGGAGTTTAGCCGACCAATAAATAAACGCGAGGCATCCTTAGAAAATATATACTGATTTTCTAAAGTATGATATTGTATTCATATGATAACACTGACCTACGAGTACAAATTAGCTCCCACGCTTGAACAAATACAGGTTTTTGACCGATGGTTGGAAATCTGTCGCTCGGTGTGGAATTTTGCATTAAGACAACGCAAAGACTGGGCTAACTCTAGGAAGTGCGATATCAATGCTTGTAGTATCGTTTCGGAATATATAATTCCGCCAGATGTTAAGCGACCTACCTACGCTAGTCAGTGTAAAGCACTAACAGCAGCCAAGAAAGAGTATGCCCATCTTAAAATAGTGCATTCACAAGTGTTGCAACAGGTTTTAAAGCAACTTGAAACAGCATTTGTGTCGATGTGGGAACGAGGGTTTGGTTTTCCTCGTTTTAAGAAGAAGATGCGCTCGTTTGTATTTCCACAAATGAACGAGAAAGATATAGTTGGGGATATTATTAAACTGCCTAGTATCGGTATAGTCAAGATGCATTTATCTCGTCCAATACCTGATGGGTTTTCCCTAAAGCAGGCAAGGATAGTTAAACGTGCATCTGGATACTACGTAATGCTTTCATTGCAATGTGATGTTAATGTACCTGATGTACCTCCTCATGGAGAACCATTAGGGATTGATGTCGGATTGCTCTCCTTTGTTGCTACATCGTCGGGTGAGTTGGTTAAAAGACCTCGTTTCTTCGTTGATACCCAGAGTAAGCTGAAATTGCTACAAAGACGGTTAAAGCGTAAGAAAAAAGGTAGTAAGAATTGGCGCAAACTCACCCAAAAAATAGCTCTATTGCACGAACATATTTCCAACTCAAGAAAAGACTGGCACTTTAAACTCAGCCATCATCTTTGTAATCAAGCAGGAATGATTTTTGCAGAGGATTTAAACCTAAAAGCGATGTCTAAAGGTATGCTATGCAAGCATAGCTTAGATGCTGGTTTCGGTCAGTTTTTAAATATCTTAAGCTGGGTATGTTGGAAACGCGACGTGTACTTCGCCAAAGTCGATTGCAATGGTACATCTCAAACCTGTCCTATGTGTGATACTCACACTCCAAAAGATTTAAGTGTCAGGGTACACGATTGCGTTTGTGGATATAGAACTGATAGGGATGTAGCAGCAGCCCAAGTAGTGAAAAAACGAGGGCTTTTAAGCCTCAACGCCGATGGACAAGCGGTGTTTCAAAATGTCTGTGGAGACGGTCTAGCGGGGGCAGCAATGCCTAGTCAAGAGTCTTTGAAGCAGAAAAGCCAGACTGTGAAGTTTGGAATCCGCCGCCATATTGCGTAAGCAATTGTTGCTAAGGGAGGATGTCAATATTATCATAAGTAATTACATCGAGTTTATCGCCAAAACAAACGGTAGCTGATTTTGTTTCGTTTTTGTAACAATCATGAATTGCAACCGCAGCCTCGACGAGGATAGACGCAGATGTAACAGACCATTATCTGCGTTTATCTGTGTCGAGGGTGCGGTTAAAATCTAAAATTCACTGTGCCCACTGCTGCAAAATATAAGCGTAGAAAGCTTCTTTATCTACCGTATCCATTGCAGAAATCTTACGTCCTTCAGGAACTATTTTGGTACGCCCCTGACTCAGACCTGTGGTGATAATTTCTGTTTCCCACTCTCGCAGTTGATAAAATTCTGGATGAGCAAGATAAGCTGTTGCCAGCACATCCCAAAAATAATAATCTTGGGGAATCACCAGCGCTTGGCATTGTCCCGCCAAATCAGATAAGGGATAGTGACGTTGTTTTCCCACTTTGTACACAATGTCAGATGTCACAGGCACATTGTTAGTCAAATCCAAAGGACACATGATAATTTCAATCTGGGTTTGCCACACTCGTGCTGCGGAAATAGGGTCCCAATACACATTCCATTCTGCGGAACCATCTTGTCCTGGTTCCAAATTTTTGTCCACATTGCCAGCAACATTCAACGCACCCCCCATCCAGACAATCCTTTGAATTTTCGCTTCAATTTCTGGTGCTTTTTCGAGTGCAATTGCTACTGTGGTCAACGGACCAGTTACCATCAACGTTACAGGTTCTGGTGCCTCACGTAACACTTGTATCATGAAATCTTGACCAGGTTCGGCAAGTAAACGTGTGCGAATTGTTTCGCTTTGATTGAGAATAGGAAGATGGTCAACAATAAATGAATCGCGGCGGTAAAGGCGAGGGAAGGGATTGATACCGCGTACGGTGCTTTGGGCAACGGGAATATGAGAACATTCCATTAAATCCAAAATTTTACGTGTAGCGCTTACGGCTGGTTCAGCGTAGCAATCCGCTGGAGTGATCACAATACCTAATGGCTGTATGTGATCCATAGTCATCAGCAGCATAGTTGCTAGATAATCATCTACACCACCATCGTGATCCAATAAGACAAGTTGTTTAGACATGGAGATTTAAAAAATGGATGAATTTATGGAAGCTGCGATCGCACAAGCAAAACAAGGTAGACAAGAAGGTGGAATTCCCATAGGTTCCGTTCTCGTCAAGGATGGCAAGATTATCGGCAAAGGACACAACAAGCGTGTGCAAGACGGAGATCCAGTCACCCATGCCGAAATCGATTGCCTTCGCAATGCTGGTAGAATCGGCAGCTATAAAGGTACAACACTCTATTCAACCTTAATGCCGTGTTATCTGTGCGCTGGGGCTGTCGTACAATTTGGCATTAAAAAAGTTATAGCTGGAGAATCAAGAACGTTTCCCGGTGCTAAAGAATTTATGGTATCCCACGGCGTGGAAGTTGTTGACCTCAATCTTAATGAATGCGAACAAATGATGAGCGAGTTTATTGAAGAAAAGCCCGAACTGTGGAACGAAGATATAGGTAAATAGTTGGTAGTTGTAGAGACGCGCCGCTTGAAGCGTCTCTACAGGCTACTCCCTTCCCGCTAGAAGATTACCTATAATGTAGGCCAACTCACATCTTGCACCAAGTAAAAGATACACGTAGCTTCTTGCCAAAAAAAATAAGAAGTCGTGGAACTAATTGAAAAAGGATGCGATTAGAGGTTTGATATTTGGAGCGAGAGACGTAGCGTTCTTTCTAGAATGAGTTAGAGAATTAAAGATGATTGTTGAACCAGAATTTGACAAAGAAACTTTTTTTGAAGCAGCCAATCACGAAGATTTTTGTAAATTATTACGTGCTTGTGCTTACGCTCTTGAAAAAAAGATTTCACTTTATAACGCCATAGAAGAAATCGGAGTGAAATTTAAAATTCTCATGTGTTCTATCGTAAAAAATGAAGAAGTCAACGATGAAGGAAAAATTGAAGAAACCGAAGGTGAATTTTGTGAAAATTACGAGTTACAAGATTTCATAGAAGATATTCCGTACGGTGTTCGGCTGGCGTTTCTTGCGGCTGAATGCACTGCAAATTTAATTCGCTGCGTAAGTATTTCTGAGAATGAAGAAAGTCGAATTTTGTATGAGTATATAAAAAAGAGTTTAGAAGAAGAGAACGTTTGAGCGATCTGCACCAAAGCAGCAGCGCACTCGTGCAAAGCACCCCCTTCGGGTACGCTATCGCCCGTACACGTGAGCGGTGAGACAGAGAAAGCAGGCGGGTTTCCCGCCGTAGGGGACTGCGTTCGCGTAGCGTCTCCGAAGGAGATACCCGAAGGGGGGTTTCCTCCACCGAACCCCTTCGTCACCTCATGTAATACCTTGACCTACATTATAGGTAAGCTGTCGCGCCTACAAGTTGCACTTTTTGTAAGCTGAAGTCCTTACAGCAAGGCTATCAGGTAGGAAAATTGTATAACCGACAGCTTAATCTTCTAGCGGGAAGGGAGTAACTCCCCTTTCTTTGAGAAACTCATTAAAAGTCAATCTCTCTGGAAGCGAAGGTTGCGCGCCTAGTTTCATCGCAGCCAAAGCACCCGCTGCTGCACCCCAAACCACCGCTTGACGTAAAGAGAGTCCTTGATGAAGCGCCGCAGCCAAACCACCATTAAACGCATCCCCCGCAGCAGTTGTGTCAACAGTATGAACTGGAAAACTAGGTATAAAAAAGCTTTCCTCTTGAGTGACACACAAAACACCTTTTGCTCCCAGTTTGGCGATCGCATTTTTCACACCCCGTTGTCGTAATACAGCAGCTGCTTTTGTTGCCGATTCTTCTCCATCGACGGGAAAACCCACCAGTTGCGCTGCTTCCACTTCATTCGGTGTGATAATATCTACCAATGAATAAAGTTCATCTGGTACATCAGACTGTACAGGTGCTGGATCAAGAATGACTGTCACTCCCGCTTCTCGTGCGGCTTTGGCAGCTGCAACAACAGCAGACATCGGGATTTCAAATTGTAAAAGTAGTGCAGTTGCTTCTGGTAATAAGCGTGATAATCTTTCCACATCTTCCTGATTGACGCGCCCATTGGCACCAGGAATGACAAGAATTTGATTTTCACCCCTCATATCTACAGTGATCATGGCAACACCAGAACTCACGGTTTCATCCACCAACACATTGTCAGTTTGCACATCGGATGCTTGCAGAGAGTCGAGGAGTTCTGTACCAAAACTATCTGCGCCTACACGCCCCACCATGTAGGTTGGAATTCCCAGCCGCGCTGATGCTACTGCTTGATTTGCACCTTTACCGCCTGGTGCTTTGAAAAAATCTCGTCCCAGCAGCGTTTCTCCTGCAACGGGTAACCGGGGTGTTGTTGCTACCAAGTCTATGTTGATGCTGCCGAATACGATAATAGTCATAATTTAGCGAAGTAGCGCAGACTTATATTATCCCGCGTTTAGGCTCAGGTATCGACGCCGAATGTTTTGTGACGTCCTTAACAAAAAAGTGGAATACGTACGCGTATCAGTTTAAAACTTTTTGTTGCGAAAGAATACAATGTAGTAGAGTGAGGGGTCAACTCTATCTGTAAAACGAGTATAAAAATATTGCTCTTGGGTAGAGTCAGCTTCGTAGTGTTCAGATGGATTATTTTCCAGCGTTTCTGCTGGGCTTGGGGCAAGAGTTGCTTTCATCAGGGCAGCAATCTTTGACGATATAACAGAAAAAGGATTTTGTAGATATCTCTGTACTAGTGGCTTTTGTTGATGACAAGAAATTTCTACTTTTTCTAAATCTTGTTGTAACTGATCATTTATATTGTTAAACATATACGTCCTCCTGGAAAAGCATTAAGTTTTATTGCTGTTTTTTCCCTTTTTTAGGGAAATATATCCAAAGTAGAGATTTGGCAATGGGGAAACATCTAAAGAAGTGAATTTCTTCTTTAGAAAATAGGTAAATTTAGTTGGAATAAAGCTAACGAAAAGCAAATCACTTAGAACTTACCCACTATACCAATGCATCGACAGATGCATTTACTATCGCCGTTATTGCAAACATTATGTAGGAAGCTGTTGGTTTAACTTTAGACAGCAACCGTCAAGGACTTGGAAATTTTTCAAGACAACCCTGAAAAATTATTTTGTCTTAAGATTTACTGCCACCATACAACCAGGCTATGCACGTGTTGCATAACGCATCATATCAGGAGTTATTTGTAAAGTGCCTAAGTCCTGTCACTATAGAATCTTAGTTATAAACTATAACAGGTAATCACTTTTCGTTGGTAATTCTAACTGGATTCTTAATAGTTGTGAATGAAGTCAACTTATGCACTTTTAACTTTTATTGCAGTTACATGGCTTGTAACAAGTAAAATGAATTCGGGCTCATCTTTTACGAGGTTTTCTACGGCTGCGCTGATTCGATGCCTTCTACACAACACTTCTATTTCTGTTTTCTTGCGTATGTTATTTGGGTTTCTTCAGCCCCAACAGTGCACCACAGGCACTGAGTACCACTAACCCCAATGTACAAGATGCTTCAGGAATAGGCTTAGCTTGGCTAACCACGCTCACATTTGGATCTAGAGCATCACCCGTGTCATAAACGTAATCAAAAGCAGCTTTGTCATCAAGAACACTAGCACGTAAAAAGAGTCCACTCCAACGGGCGACAGTTTCTACTGCCACAGATTGAGGGATGGTTGGCGTGTTAGGATCTGTGATTGGACCTGCAGGGTTATTGGTATTCGTGATGCCATAGTGGTTAGCACCCAAAATACTAATTAACGCTTTGGGAGGCGTCTGGATCTGCTCATAGGTTTTTTCAGCGTTAATGGGAAGAGCTCTGCTATCACGAGTTCCCTGCAATAGGGCGATGGGAATTCTTGAGTTGTTGATGGGAAGAAAGAACGCTCCGTTTTGGTTGCGAAGATTTGCACCAAAAAATGCTCCTGCTACCAGTTCATTTGGTCGGCTGAAAGAACCTTCACATTGAATAGGGGAGAGGCAGAGGTTTGCAATGGCAGATAGTCCAACTGCGCCTCCTGCAGAGTGACCGAGCAAGCCTAGTTTTTGTGTATTGATAACGCCAGCAACGGGTGAAGCAGGATTGGAATTTTCTGCTTCCATTTGTGCTAAAACAGCGTTGATTTGTGAGGTTTCAGGTAGTAGTCCTGTGAATCCAAACTGGGGGAGTGACCTTGGATGATTGGGTACAACCACTACAAATCCGTATCTAGCGACTATACTGGCATATTTTGAGTAATCTGATTTATCGACATTTGCACCTTGCAATAACAGTGCAACAGGGAAGGAGTAGTTGCCAGTTTTCAGGTTCGATGGGTTGGGATAATATATATCAGCTAGGTCATTATTAGCGGAGATTGTTGTACTGTAGCTAGCCACATCGTTAAATAGAGGAGCATCGCTAAATGTTGCAGCCGCTGCTGTTTTCGCTGTACCGTCAACTATCAATGCTACACCAACAGCAGCTACTGATAAGGCTTTTAGGGTCGCCACAGAAATTACTCCTTATCTAAGGATATTTATGTATGCTAGCTGTAAGAATATCTGATAGCGTAGGTCGGGACAACTTTTGTTAGCTAAAAATTACAATTCCCGAATGACTCGGCAAGGATTACCAACAGCAACGACATTTGCAGGGATATCTTTCACAACGACACTACCAGCACCAATAGTCGTATTGTCGCCAATGGTGACACCAGGACAAATAATTGCTCCGCCCCCAATCCATACATTATTACCAATTCTAATTGGAGCGGCGAGTTCTTTACCAGAAAGGCGAGTTTCTGGGTCTGTCGGGTGATATGCTGTGTAAATTTGAACGTAAGGAGCGCACAATACATTATCGCCAATATGAACTGTATTGCAATCTAAAATCACACAGCCATAATTCATATATAATCCGTCGCCAGCGTAAATATTTTTACCGTAGTCGCAGTGCAATGGCGGTAGAATGGTCACATTTTGTCCCACTTGACCAAATAATTCTTGTAGAATTTGCGATCGCTGCTCCTGTTGTTCTTCGGTTGTGGAGTTATACATTCTCAGTAGACGAAGTGCGAAGTTTCTTTCAGCAACTAACTCTGCATCGAAACCAAGATACAGTTCGCCTGCCAGCATTTTCTGTTTTTCCGTTTTTTCCATAAGAAGATTTATATATTTTTAGCCAGAGTTTTTTCTTTTGTTATTCCTGCTTAAAGTTTAGCAGCAATATGAAAGGTTAATATTAATGAAATTAACATTCATTCAAGATTCAAATATTATATTCATTGCTAGATAATTTTATAATCTTTATTTAGAATAAAAACATAATACAATCAAATTCAAATAATCGAGGATTGGGGAAACTATGCCTTTTCGGATTTTGAGCTTGGATGGTGGGGGGATTCGGGGAGTCATTGGGGCAAAGATACTGGCAGAGATTGAACAGCAAATAAATCAACCTTTAAATGAGTATTTTAACTTAATTGCTGGCACTTCTACAGGGGCAATTTTAGCAGCAACAATTGCCAAAGGATGCACAAGTGAAGAAATTGTTGAATTTTACAAGCAAAACGGCAGAATACTCTTTCCTTATCAAAAGCGTTTTTCGCTGCAGAGAATTCCATTACTTTTGAGGTATGGTTTTTCTGCTCCTAAATATTCAGACAATGGCTTAATTCAAGTCCTAAAACAGACTTGCGGGGAGACAACACTGTTTGATATCGATTCGCCGTTACTATTAATTGTTTCTTATG
Organism: Scytonema sp. HK-05; assembly: GCF_963872035.1. Classification (NCBI taxonomy): domain Bacteria; kingdom Bacillati; phylum Cyanobacteriota; class Cyanophyceae; order Nostocales; family Scytonemataceae; genus Scytonema; species Scytonema sp. HK-05. The sequence continues at coordinate 142,665 of NZ_CAWMYC010000136.1, read as the reverse complement.
ACACGATTGAGCGGGAACCAATTATTTTTAAAAGTTGGCGTCAAGACAAAGGTTATGGTAATGTTTCTCTGTGGGAGGCGTGCGTTTGTTCAGCATCTGCTCCAACTTATTTCCCAGGACATAAACTAGACAAGAGAATAGATGGAAAAGTTCAAAAGGCAACACTAGAGAATATCACTCTAGATGAGGAAGCATCCTCAACCATAGATATATATAATGACAAACTTATAAACATCACAAGTGGCACAGGTAGTGGACAATCTCGCACTATTAGAAAGTATGTGGGATCAAATCGACAAGCGTTGGTAGATGCACCCTGGGTCGAGATACCTGACGAGACCTCAACTTATTCAATTCAAACTATATACTCTGCCATTGATGGCGCTGTCGCTGCCAATAACCCCTCTAGTTGTGCTGTTGCCGAAGCGCTAAGATTGGGTCATCCACTCGAAGAAATTACCGTTCTTTCCATAGGAACGGGCGATGCTACGCGGGTGATCCCATTTGAAAAAGTTCAACAATGGGGTCTTCTACAATGGGCACAACCGGTTGTGGATGTCTTGTTTGATGCTTCATCAGACGTTTACGAGTATATTACCAGCCAGATCATTGATCAGCGTCATTTGCGATTGCAATTTAAACTTGATAGGGAGTTAACTGGCAAACGGTTGAGCGATGACATTGATGATGTCAGTGAAGAGAATATCAATAATTTAATCGAAGCGGCAGATGTTTATATTAAGCAACCGGAAATACAAGCGTTACTACAAAAATTTTTGCAGATTAATCATTAGTATCGAGTGACTTCTGGGAATTAAACACAACATAACGAGCTTTTCCCTGTTGCTTTGCATGGTACATAGCCATATCAGCATCCCGTAGCAGATTTTCTGGTTGCTCATAACTACTACAATTTAAAGCAATACCAATGCTAGCTGCAATGAGTATTTCATGTTCTTTCAACTCAACTGGCAATCTTAAGCTTTCTTGAATACGTTTGGCAACGTTCGTTGCGTCGGTCACGTCTTTAATATCTTCGATAAGAATCGCAAATTCATCACCACCAAATCGTGCTACGGTGTCGCCACTGCGTAAGCATGATTCTAAACGTCGAGCAATCTCCATCAATAAATCATCACCCACACTATGTCCAAAACTATCGTTGATTTTCTTGAAGCCATCCAAATCTAAAAACAAAACAGCATAGCGTTCATTGTTTCGTCGTTTTCCCCGTTCAAACACTTGGCTCAGCCTCTCCAAGAATAAAACTCTATTCGGTAGTCCTGTGAGCGCATCGTAGAAAGCATTGCGTACAAGTTGTGCTTCTATTCGTTTACGTTGAGTAATGTCTTGAAAAAGTAAAACTGTGCCAATCATGTTACCATCGTCATCGCGAATGGGAGCAATACTACCCCCAATTTGTATTTCTGTATGGTTTTTAGTCATTAATGTCAAGGTTTCTGGTAAATTCAAAACGACACCCGTCTGTATGACTTGGGTCGTTAAATCCTTCATGATTAACCCTGTATCCTTGTCAACCAAGCTCAAAACTTCTGTTAAATTCTTATTAACGGCTTCATCTTGCTTCCACGCTGTAAGCGCTTCTGCCACTGGATTCATCATATAAATACAACCATAAGTATCTGTGATGATGACTCCAGATCCCATACTTTTAAGAATTGCGAGAAACTTTCGCTTCTCTTCCAGTAGTTTTCTTTTGGTTTGGTGTTTATAAAGAGCCATTTTGATAGCAAGATGCATATCTTGTTCAGTCACTGGTTTAGTAATATAGCTAAAAGGTTCGATTAATCGATTCTCATTGATTTTTTTTATTTTTGAATAATCTGTTAAATATAAAACTGGAACTTCAAAATTTTTGATGATAATATCAGCAACCTGCGCACCATTGATTGTTCCCGATCAACAAAGATCAACTAAGACTAAGTTGGGATTTGTTTCTTCTACTTTTTTTATAGCTTCTTCTCCAGAAGAAATAATTTCATAAACAAAATATCCCATTTTTTGCAATCTCTTTTTAATATCTAATGCTATTTTTTTTTCATTTTCAACGACTAAAATTTTTTGAGTAGGCATATTAAGCTTTCCCTCTGAATTAAGTGATAATGTTCTTCAAAAAATTCACTCATTTTTAAGTGAATCATTCCATCATAATAAATCTTCAAAATACCTGCATAGTTACTCTATAAAATACTCAAGAGGCAGTTATTTTTAAGTTAAATATTGTTTTCCTGACACTTTTCTTAACTTTCGGATAAAGTTAATTGAATTATTTCATTATATCAGTATCAATTTACTAACTTGATATCTGACTACTGTAAAGATAGCAGGTATAAAAGAAATCTTTTGTTCAGCTACAACCGTTTTTGTAGTAAAAAATACCTCTATTGTTAGTAAGTATAAAAAGCAACCAATAGTATGACTGAGTTAATTTGAGACATATTGAAATCCATTGATTTTATGTATTCAACTAAATTGATAGATGAAATTTAATACAATATATAACACTTTTATCTGAAACCAACTGCCAAGATGCCTAGTATTAAGAAGGCAGAAAGCACACGGCTATAATGGCTATAAAACTAGCTTTCTTGTCATTTTTAACTGTCTACTTATTTCTGTTGTGCAATAGTAGAAGCCCGAAGAGCGGCTGAGCGTACGGTACGACACGAACGTATTGGAATGATCACAGAACAAAAGAAAATTGCTATCTCTATTGATAGATATCTTGTATAAATTCCTGAAACCTCCTCAATTCCCCCGCACTCTCCCCTTTCCGGGGAGATGACGGGAACGTAGAAAAATTGTTTCCCTGCTTACAAGTGGGGAGGGCTAGGGAAGGAGTGCCAGATATTCACAGCATAGAATATTAATCCTAGGCTTCAGGCGTTAGGCTTAGACTTAGTTTTAGTCAGTTCAATGCTGATTTCGCCACCAAAGTCTGGGATGGGTGCAGCAGGTTTACTCAAAACAACTTGAACTTGTACTACGCGATCGCTTGACGCCAAAATAGAATCTGCAATGGTGGCTGCTAACCGTTCCACCAAAGAAAACTTTGATGTCTTCAGCAGATTTTGCACCAAGCTGATGACACTACGGTAATCGAGAGTATCTTCTATCGCGTCGGTTTCAGCAGCTTTTGAGAGATCCAGCCATAACCTCAGATCCACCTCAAACCATTGTCCTAGCACCTGTTCCTCTTGCAGATACCCAGTGTAGCCGTAGCCGCGAATTTTCGTTAAATGAATGCAGTCCATAAAAATAGTCCCGAGTGAGTACTTTTAGTATTTAGCAACGCCTTGAATTTCCTGATTCATCTACGATAAGAAAGTTGGTTGAAATATACCAGAGAATGCGGTCAACACCCATATCTCAGAACTCAAGACTTAGAACTTTTGGACTTTCAAGGTTGATGACAATTGATTTTAGAAACATTAATACTGTATGGGCGTCGATTGCAGCCGAGACATTAAAGCGCCTTGGATTGACTTGTGTCGTGATTTGTCCGGGTTCCCGTTCCACACCTCTAGCAGTCGCCTTTGCCCAACAATCACCGGATATTCAAGCGATTTCGATTCTTGATGAACGTTCTGCTGCCTTTTTTGCCTTGGGTCAAGCCAAAGCAACCGGACGCCCCACGGTCGTTGTTTGCACCTCTGGGACAGCGGGAGCGAATTTTTACCCAGCGGTGATAGAAGCTAAAGAAAGTCGTATACCTCTGTTGCTGTTTACCACTGATAGACCAGCAGAATTGCGAGATTGCCACTCTGGACAAACTATAGACCAGTTAAAATTATACGGCAATTACCCAAACTGGCAAACAGAGTTAGCTATTCCCTCCGTGGAGATGGGAATGCTGGCTTATTTGCGGCAAATGATGATTCATGCGTGGGAACGTTCACAAACTTCTGTACCTGGACCAGTACATCTCAATTTTCCCTTTCGCGACCCCCTTGCACCTATCTCTAATGGAGAGGAATTGCAGACAACATCTCTACAATTGTTACAGTCCCAATTTGACCTAGAAGACTTCTTTTATCATATAACAACCACCACCGCATCTATCCATGTGCCGATTTCTTCACCTCCCTTTTTACAAGAGTGGTTAAAATCTGATCGAGGAATCATCATTGCTGGTGTTGCCCAACCGCAAAGACCAGAGGAATATTGTAGTGCGATCGCTCAACTCTCCAAAACCCTAAAATTCCCCGTCTTGGCAGAGGGACTCTCTCCTGTAAGAAACTACGCTGATCTCAATCCTCATATTATTTCCACCTATGACCTCATTTTGCGGAATCAGGAATTGGCAAAACAGCTAACACCAGACGTGGTCATTCAAATTGGGGAATTGCCCACCAGTAAAGAATTACGTAACTGGTTAACTTCCACCCAAGCGCGACGCTGGATCATTGACCCAAGCGACCAAAACCTCGACTCTCTCCACGGGAGAACAACTCACCTGCGCATAAGTATAGAAGAATTGGGCAGATATCAAAATTCAAAATTAGGAGTTTCTCCTTCATCCCCCTCATCCCCCTCATCCCCCTCATCCTCTTCTAAGTATCTCCAACTCTGGTGTGCAGTAGAAGCAAAAGTTAGGGCAGCTGTTGACCAAACACTGACAACAACAGAGGAGTTATTTGAAGGTAAAGCTGCTTGGTTACTTTCTCAGACTTTACCATCAAAAACACCCATTTTTATTGCCAACAGTATGCCAGTGCGGGATGTTGAATTTTTCTGGAAACCAAGTCACTCAGAAGTGCAACCCTTTTTCAACCGAGGTGCGAATGGCATTGATGGCACATTGTCCACCGCTTTGGGAATTGCCCATCGCCATCAAAGCAGTGTGATGTTGACAGGTGATTTAGCCTTATTGCACGACACCAATGGATTTTTAATCAGAAATAAGTTTGTCGGACATCTCACCATTGTGTTAATTAACAACAATGGTGGTGGAATTTTTGAAATGTTACCCATTTCCAAATTCGACCCACCATTTGAAGAATTTTTTGCAACTCCGCAAGATATTGATTTCGCTCAATTATGTGCCACTTATGGTGTTGAATATGAATTGATGACCTCTTGGAAGCACTTGGTTTCAAGATTAAACCCACTTCCAACTCAGGGAATTCGGGTTTTAGAGTTGCGGACAAATCGCAAAGCAGATGCCAAATGGCGCAGGGAGAATTTAGGGAAATTTTCAGTAGGTTTAGATTTTACCCTACACCCTGTGCAAGAGCCTTTGCTCTCCTGACAGCTGCATCGGCATTAACAAACCCGTAACCGTACTCTGTATCATAGCCTGCTGCACCCAAATCGTAAGCTGTTTGTGACAGAACTGACTTGATCTGGGTAGCAGTGAGATTTGAATTAGCACTCCATACTAATGAAGCAACTCCTGTCACGTTTGCCACTGCTGCTGAAGTGCCACTGAAACTGTTATCATAGCCGAACGCAAAAGCATTAGAAGACTTGGTAGCATTGGTTGTGAGAAACTCAGATGGTGCCATTAAAGTCAGACCATCTCCTTTGCTGGAACTCCACCATCCTTTGTCTTTGTAGGAGATGCGTTGTCCGGGTGTTTTTGGATTGCCATACCAATCTTTAAGTCCCCAAGAAGCACCTACCGCTACGACATTGCCATACTTGTTCGCTAAGTCGGCAGGGCTTTCAAGACTATTGCCGTCGCTATTTCCGCCGGCAATCACAAACAAGGCTGTATTTTGGTTATTAGCAATCAGCTGCTCAAATTGCGGTGAACTACCACCAGTCAAACTTAGGTTGACTACCAAACGCTGACTTTTACTATTTGCCTGATTAATCAATGTTTGTGTAGCACTCACCAAATCGGAATCTTTAGCGTCACCACCCATAACATCGATATGGAAAACATCAGAACTCCAGTTGATACCACTCATTCCTACGGCATTATTACTAGCAGCAGCAATCACCCCTTGAATTGAAGTACCGTGTGCGGTGGAGTTAGTCATTTCATCCAAGTAGTTGTTACTTAAAAAATTGGTGGAACGTAAATCGGGGTGAAGATTACCACCATTGGCAGCTAAGCCTGTATCCTCAATTCCCACAAGCACGTTGGTGGAACCAGTCGTGAAACGCCACGCATTTTGAACACCCATCGTGTGTAGGTTCCATTGTTGCCCAAACATCGGATCATTCGGTGTCACTGATAAGTTAATTGTTTTGTCGGCAAATTTAATGGCTTCAATGCCCTCAAACAAAATTTCTTTGCCGTCACTGAATGTTATAGAATCAAATACGCGATTACCATTGCCTGGGTTGTAGACAACACCACCTGTGGACTCTACTAATTTGATAGTGGCGTTTGTAGAAGAACATGCGGATACATCCAGTAAGTCTCGCGCTCCACTACCAAAGTCAACGTTGCCATTGCCAGAGTATACTGTCCGATTGTATGCAGACTGGTAAGCAAAGGTATCTGCCCGGAGAGTTCCCTTAATATAAGATGTCGTGCTGTCAAGGGGTAAAGGTGTACTGGAAGAAGCAGGAATCGGCTGCTGTGTAGTGCCAGAAGTCGGAGATGGTGTGTCAACAGAAGTGGGAGTCGGTGGTAAAACATCACCAGATACAGGGGTTGCTGACAAACTTAGGTTATAGAAAGTTTCACTGCCCTCGTATGGGTAAACTTGTACATAGTAAATTCCCGCATCTAAAGTGCGTATTGATTCATTTGTCGTACCGAGGTTAACGGAACTTGCAAGCGTATTGCCGTTAACGTCTAGTAATCGCACATTTGCATTATCACTTAGCTCAGTGAGTCCTAATTTGAAGTCACTGGTGGTCTTTAGGCGAAATTTGTAGTAGTCGTTCGTGTCTGATAGACCTACCCAATCACTGTAGTTTTTAGTTTGGGAATTAACAGTAACATTACGGGCAGCCTGGAAGAAATCTCCAGCATTGTCAATAGGCGTTGCGGAAACAGCCAATTTATAGTTCGTTTCTAAGCTTTCATCAATATAGACTTGGATGTAATAAGAGCCTGCATCTAAGGTTTTACTAATTGATTCAGCATTTGTGCTACTAAAAATAGAACCATTTATGACTTCACCGTCATCTACCACACCATTACCATTTGCATCTTGAATCAAATCTGCGTGTGCATTTTTGCTAGAATCTTCCAGAGCAAGGTCAAAACTGCTACGACCTTTCAGGGTAAAGCTGTAGAAATTGCTATGACTGCTACTTAATGTATCGCTAAATATTTGAGGACTTATACCAGTATTGAAGTTTTTAGCAGTCTCTAGAAACCTTCCAGGAACAGTTTCTGACATACGTTAATGGGTATATGCACAGTATATATTACATCAACATCAATATCGAGTTTCTCTCAATAAAAAAAAATAGGTTTGTATCTTACTTTACTAAATAAATAGGAAAAATTTACGAAATCTTCATAGTTATGCTTCTTAGCCGGTAAATTTCGGTAGAAGGGTAAAAAGGCTATCCTTGTCGCTATCTCTAGAAAAAATTTATTTTTGAATCTTATCCTCCCCTATCCACGATGAGTTATGGTCTCTTGGGAAATTGGAGAGAACTAAGATGCGTGTTCAAAGAAAGACTAAGAGTAATCTTTAATACCATTAAGCTAGATATTTCTTACACAACTGGGGGGTTGCGCTCAGCAATCACATCTGTTCTAAATTAGTTATTCTATTGGTATTTTGGTAAAAATACTCGCAATAAAGGTCACTAACCCTGGGCTAAAGCCTCAGGGCTTGAAAGCTGAAAACTTACCAATTTCTTAATTCAAGACTAAAACAGTGTCTAGCTTACGGGTTAACAATCCAAACTGAACTATCGCCCGCGTGTAGCTCACAAGACGTTACTGGATGCTTCCCTAGTCTGTAACCTCTCTGATAGTCAGTAGCGTTCGCGTTCGCCTAGCGTGCGCTTTGCGCTCAGCGTGCCCGTAAGCGCAAGCGCACACTACGTGAACGCGCAGCGTGTCCGTAAGGACTCAGGGCTTAGGGATGTATACACACCGGCTTATCGCCACTTGTTATGCGTACAGGTAGAAAACACGAGTCTGTAACTGTCCGGACGAAAGGTGAATACAAAACATCGAACGTCGTTAGTACATCCAAGGCGGTAACAAGCTTTCTTTGGGTGGTAAAAACTGTTACCACCCATCCCAAAAATAAAGCCGTCCCCCTCGCGCTCGTCCCTTCGGGACACGCGCAAGGGACGCGATTCGTCAAAAGTATCAAGTCAAAAGTCAAAAATAATTCTTTTATTCACTTTTGACTTTTGAATGAGCGAATTTTGACTTCCCGAAGGGAGGGACGGGGTTTCAAACCCAAATTTTCGATGAGTTGCTTATAATGTTATCTTCGATTAATTCTCTGAATCCTTGGCTAGTTGGAGTAGGATTGAACTGTATCTTGCTGGTTGTGGCTTGGATTGCCCCCAAAAAGTTGCTCACTCCAGCTGGATTATTCCACGCTTGGTTACTTGGCGTCCTAATTTGGGGAACACTAGGATGGCAGGGATACATAGTAGTCATGTTCTATTTTCTTGTTGGTTCTTTGATCACGCGCGTAGGTATGGCGCAAAAAGAAGCAGAAGGCATAGCAGAAAAGCGTTCGGGTGCTAGAGGTCCAGAAAATGTCTGGGGTTCTGCTTTAACTGCGGCTTTGTGTGCGTTGGGAGTATGGGCGACAAGTTCGGGAATCTTTCCTACGCCTCAAACGCTACACCCTACGCCCTACACCTTATTGTTGCTGGGCTACGTGGCGAGTTTTAGTACAAAGCTTTCTGACACCTGTGCTAGCGAAGTGGGTAAGGCTTATGGTAAAAGCACTTTTCTGATTACCACGCTGCAATCAGTGCCACGGGGAACAGAAGGGGCAATCAGCTTAGAGGGAACTTTAGCGGGTGCTGCTGCGTCACTCGCTCAAGCACTCCTTGGTTGGGGAGTAGGTTTGATAGATTTGTACGGTGTCCTTTGGTGTGTTGTAGCAGCGTTCATTGCCACCAATTTAGAAAGTGTGATCGGAGCAACACTGCAATCTCGCTTTGACTGGTTAACTAATGAAGTGGTAAATATTTTCAACACATTGATCGGCGCTAGTACAGCAATTTTACTTGCCTGGATATGGGCAAATGTCATTGCCTAATTCTTTTTCTAAAATGTTGAGTCTTTTTTAGCAATTCCCTTAAGGTTTTGTTGTCACTCTCGCCTAAGACCGCTTACGATTGTCACACTATTTTTGCCTAAAATTGTCAATTAAAATGCAAATTTACTTTTTCAAAAGTTGTATGTTGTTTTTTTGTAGTTTTTTCTACTCATTAACTTTTTAAGTTTATGGAATTTTCATCATTTTTAACCATAGATGACAAACCGATTTCTTATGGGCAAGCAGTAAAATATTTGCAAGCCTCGGGAAAATTGGGACAATTCATTGGAGACATTCTCCGCCAGTACGTGATTGAGCAAGAACTACAAACACGAGAAGATATATTTATCAGTCCTGCTTTGACCGAACAGACTATAATTGATTTTCGCCTAAAAAATCAGTTGACAGACCCTTCTAGGTTTCAAGAATGGCTACAGAGTAACGGAACAAATTATGATACCTTTCACTCATCAGTAAGTTACGGTTTTAAGGTAGAAAAACTGAAAGCTGTCGTTACAGAATCAAAGCTGCAAGAATACTTCATCGAGCGTAAAATTTATCTAGATAGAGTGGTACTTTCGCGAATTATTGTTGATAGCCAAGAACTCGCTGAAGAACTACAAACGCAAATCGAAGAAGGAGCAAACTTTGAGCAACTTGCTCAAGAGTATTCGCTAGCAGATGACAAAATTGTCAACGGTATGATGGGACCAGTGAGTCGGGGAACAATGCCAGATCCACTCAGGGCAGCTATTGATATCGCGCGTCCCGGACAATTAGTAGGACCGATAGAACTAGAAGGACGGTATGGATTGTTTCGTGTGGAACAATTTCTGTCAGCATCATTAGAAGATACTCAACTAAGGCAAGCACTACAAAACGAGTTGTTTGAGAAATGGCTAGCAGAGAAAATCCAAAAACTAACGGTAAAATTGCAGGTGAATTAAAACTTTTAGGTGAGGAATCTTCAGAAAATAGTGTGCTAGCTTCTCTACCTTGGAATCAACCACCACTGTGCTGGCTAACTCCTGAACAACAAAGCCGACTGCAACAGGTGTCAGAAACTCTTCGCTACAATTTGGGAGAAAAAATCTGGTCACAAGAAGCGGGAGGTTTCCAGTTCTTAATTGTTTCTGGAAAAGTCCGCTTGCGCGAAGAAAATGTCAGTAAGCCTTTGGCAACGCTACAGTCAGGAGATTGGTTCGGTGACTTAAACAGGTTTTCTGTGGAGTGCAAGGCTGTCGCTGCTAGTAAAGAAGTCGTCGTGGTGCGCACTACGACAGCAGTGTGGGCAGAACTTTCCACACCACAAATCGAAGGATTTTGGTTAGGTAGGGAAGAGGAGGACACGCAGACACGGAGACATGGAGACACGGAGAGTGAAAATGTCCCCGCGTCCCCGCGTCAGCATGTCCCCGCGTCCTCTTCTGGTGTATCAACATACCCATTTGTCTCTAGCTGGAACACGGCGGCTGCATGTTTAACAATGGTGGCGCAACAGTTAGATAATCCCGTGCAACTGGAATGGGTACAACGCCAAATTAGAGGACAGCGACCGAAACATCTTGTGGAAGCAGCAGAAAAGTTAGGATTTGTGCTGCGGCGGCTGCAAGTTACTTGGAATGAGTTACGACAATTATCATTTCCAGCTTTGTTGCGCTGGGAAGCATCAGAAGGGCGAGAGGGAAGTTGGGTGGTTGCGTATGCCCTTAAGGGCGATCGCCTGACTGTTGGCAATCCCTTAAATTCTAATCACACCTGTGAAAGCATACCACGCTCAGTCGTTGAAGCGACTTGGGATGGGCAGTTGTGGCAAGTAGAACTGATCAACAAGCAAGAAAAATTCAACCTCAATTGGTTCACTCCAGCAGTTTGGCAGTATCGGGGATTGTTGAGTGAAGTGCTGCTGGCGTCGTTTACATTGCAGCTTTTGGGGTTGGCAACACCACTAATTACGCAAGTCGTTATTGATAAGGTGATGGTGCAGGAGAGTTTGCCAACTCTTGATGTCATGGCGATCGCACTCCTGTTCACAGCAATATTTGAGGCAGTTCTTGGTATCCTGCGACTTTTTATTTTTACCCATACCGCCCGTCGCTTAGATTTAAGTTTATCGGCACAGCTGTTTCGCCACTTGATGCGCTTACCCTTGGCTTATTTTGAGTCTCGGCGGGTAGGAGATACAGTCGCACGAGTTCAAGAACTCGAACAAATCCGTCAGTTTCTCACAGGTACAGCATTAACTGTGGTTTTGGACAGCATCTTTGCTGTGGTGTACCTGGGATTGATGTTTTACTACAATATCCCACTGACTTTTGTGGGGTTAGCAGTCTTGCCTTTGTTTGCCATTCTGACGCTGATAGCAACGCCAATTCTGCGCAACTGGCTGAACGAAACTTTTAACCGTAGTGCTGATAGTCAATCATTTCTTGTCGAAACTATTACAGGAATTCATTCAGTTAAAGCACATACAGCAGAACCAGCCGCACGCGATCGCTGGGAAGGTTTGTTTGCTCGTTTCGTCCGCACAGGTTTCAAAGCCTCTACCACCTCTAACATCAGCAGCAATATCGCTGACTTCCTCACCAAATTTTCCAGCTTACTGATTCTTTGGTTTGGAGCTAAGCTTGTCATTAAGCAGGAACTGACTATCGGTCAATTAGTCGCATTCCAGATGCTTTCTGGTAGAGTCACGGCACCACTTTTACGCCTAGTGCAGCTTTGGCAAAATTTACAACAAGTACTGCTTTCTGTAGACCGCATTGGTGATATTCTCAACGTTGCCCCAGAAACTGAACCAGGAACTGGTTTAGTTTTACCATCCCTCAAAGGTCAAGTCACCTTTGAACAAGTTTTCTTCCGCTACCGACAAAGTACTGAACCCGTCTTGAGAGGAATTTCCTTCTCTGTCCAACCAGGACAGTTTGTTGGTATTGTTGGACGCAGTGGTTCTGGTAAAAGTACCCTTTCTAAATTATTGCAACGCCTTTATCAAATTGAATCAGGACGCATCCTGATTGATGGTTTTGATATTAAAAGCGCTGATTTAGCCTCACTGCGCCAACAAATTGGTGTTGTTCTTCAAGAAGACTTTTTATTCAACGGTTCTATCTTGGAGAACATCACGCTTGGTAATCCCGACATCACCGCAGAACAAGTCGTAGAAGCTGCAAGATGTGCCGTGGCACACGATTTTATCAGTGAATTACCCCACGGTTACGAAACTAACGTCGGAGAACGCGGTACAGCTTTATCTGGCGGACAACGCCAACGCATCGCCTTAGCCCGGTTATTTCTCTCGCAAGCGCCGATTTTAATTTTAGATGAAGCGACCAGTGCTTTAGATAGCGAAACCGAACAGCAAGTCCTGGAAAACCTCCAAAAAATTTCCGCAAACCGCACCGTGTTTCTTATTGCCCACCGTTTTGCCCCCCTCAAGCGGGCTGATTTGATTTTGGTGCTAGAAAAGGGCGTTCTCGCTGAACGGGGAAGCCATGCAGATCTGTTGCGACAAAAAGGTTTGTACTGGTCATTGTATCAACGGCAACAGGCAAACATCTGATATTCAGTAGACTTCTTGCAAAAGTTTACGATGGAGTGAATATGAAACCGCAGCCTGTAGCAGATAAACGCAGATGAAAACAGACAATTATAAAGTATGTATTTAGAAGTTAGAACCACAGATGCACACGGATAAACACAGAGGAATTATCTGTGTGCATCTGTGTCCATCTGTGGTTTTTTTTCATAGAATTAACTGTTACTAGTACAAACAAATAGAACTCGCATTTCACACAAACTAACGGATGAAAAGAATAGATTGTAGATAGGATCAATCACCAGTCTTATAGACACAAGCAATGAACCAAACACTATTTCATCTTGCCTTTCCCGTCACAGACATTGCCCAGGCAAAAGCATACTATGTCGATGGTTTAGGCTGCACTTCTGGACGGGAAAACCGCAACGCCCTAATTCTCAATCTCTACGGTCATCAACTGGTAGCTCACGTTACAAAAGAACCACTTGCACCACAGCGCAGTATCTATCCCAGACACTTTGGGCTAATTTTTACCTCAGAAAACGACTGGGAGGACTTACTCGCAAGGGCGCAACAGCGACAACTCCTTTTTAAAGAAGAAGCCAAACACCGCTTTGTTGATTCTCCCTTAGAACATCGCACTTTCTTTCTAGAAGACCCTTTTTATAACTTAATGGAATTTAAGTATTACCGTCACCCTGAAGCTATTTTCGGCAGTGCTGAGTATACACAAATTGGCGATCGCCTTTAACAGTTAACAGTTATCAGTTATCAGTTATCAGTTATCAGTTTTATCCTTTGCATGTTTAAGTCCCCCACCAAGAACGTGGAAAGCGTTGGTGTCAGTACAACCACACCAGCCCGAGAAAGCGTCACTGCGTAGGTAGCTGTTCACTGTTTTAACGCATACAGTCAAGAGACAGAATATTTGGTAGTACTGGGTTGTTTGTTTTTGAATTTTGAATTTTGTAGATGCCCGGAGGGCAGCTTCCCGGAGGGTATTTTGAATTGCTTCACTGGAGTTGCCAACGCTTCTGCCACTGCAGCCAAACTTCTTGAATCTGTCAGCATCCAGGCGTGATTCAAAACTGGCACTATCACCTCGCGTCCCAGAGGCATTTGTGAACTCGTTGCGGGGACAATCATCAAGTCATAAGGTGTCCAGATAGAGGTAAAATCTATCTGCTTTAACATACCAACATCCCGATTCAAATCTTGTAGTAGAACACTGTCAGGACGCATTTGAATGCAACCTATACCATCACGACAGTAAGCAATCCAAGTGCCATGATGCGGTGATGAGATGGTAATAAACCGCTGCACGCGATTGATTCCTCCCAATCGTTGGACGTAATAACGACTGACGATACCTCCCATGCTGAAGCCCACTAAATCTACGGGTTGTTCTGGTTCAAAAGTGGCATCAATATAATCAGCGACTTGTTGAGCCAACGTGTCAAGACCCATATTGCCATTATTCGGCACTAAATCCAGATCATACACAGTCCAACCCCTCTGTTTCAGGTAGGGAATCATTTGATCGAAAACTCGACCTGTATCATAAATACCGTGTACTAATAACACGGGATTTCGCTGTTGTTTTACCTTATTCATGTACAAAATAATGTTGTGGCGGTTTTCAAGTCAGTACAATATACGCCCTCATGCTTTGAATGTAGTATTCTATAATCTCCAGGCAGGGGCTAAACTGTATGAATCCCTATCAGGGATTGAAATCTATCTTTACCTAATTTAGTCGAGTCTCATTACCATTTGCCAAAAAGCTATGACACTCCCCCTACTGGCTTGAGCAACATCCCTCTTAAGACTGAATAGGTATTGTTAAAAGTATAAGTTAACTTTTGTTAAGCCTACTCTTAAAATATTGCCCCAAGTTACAGTAAAATTTAATAATTAAGTCTGACTGTGTACAGGTGGCAAGTGCTGAAAGTAAAGAGTTAAGAGCATGAGTCGCTTGCTGTTAAAACAACTTTAGTTGAGAAAAAAACCTATGAAGGCTGTCACGATCATTAGGTTGTACAGACGAATGGGTGGGTCAAGAATATCTTGATAAAAATTAAAAATATTCCGTGATTTTTTCAGGATTGCGGTCATATTCCAGGTATAAGAGGCAGGAGAAATTGTAATGTTGGGTTTTATCAAAAATTTAATCGGTGGGGTTCTGAATTTCTTTATTGGGCTTTTCGGTGGCAAGAAAAGCGGTTACTACATGGAACTCGATGAAGCCGTCGAAGTAACGAAAGATGCAGCTAAACAAGCTGCATCGAAAGCTAAGGACGCGGTTGAATCAGTTGCATCGAGTGCTAAGGACGCGGCTGAATCAGTTGCATCGAGTGCTAAGAAAGCGGCTGAACCAGCAGTATCGAGTGCTAAGAAAGCGGCTGAACCAGCAGTATCGAGTGCTAAGAAAGCGGCTGAACCAGCAGTATCGAGTGCTAAGAAAGCGGCTGAACCAGCAGTATCGAGTGCTAAGAAAGCGGCTGAACCAGTTGCAGCAAAAGCAGCAACCAAGAACGGAACACAGAACGGAACAAAGAACGGAACAAAGAACGGAACAAAGAACGGAACAAAAGATTCTCAATCTGCCGCCCAGCCAGAACCGGCTAAAGTTCAGCTAGTACAGACTGCAAATGGCGTTAAGCCTGAACTTGCTCAAAGCGAAAAAGCCAAAGCAGCAATTCAACAGCAGCCAGCTGAAACGACTTTTGCGCCAAAATATCTCGCCGTACCATCTAGTACTAATGGTCGTCGGCGTCCTGGTGCGAACATGAGTTCTTACTTAGACATGGCACGTCAAGTAAAAACCCCTGGGTAACTTTGGTAAATAGCAAATAATAACTGGCAATTGTCCAGCTATTATTTAATAATTTTCAAGAAATTGTCGAGATGGGAGATTTCCTGTCTCGACAATTTCTTTGATAAGTAAGCTTACAGCAATTTTCACGCTTTTAGGCTATGCCAAGAAACCTAACCCCCAACCCCTTCCCTACAAGGGAAAGGGAGTAAGCCTCTCTCCTTCGATTCTAACTGTGCTGCCACAATAGATAAGGCAACAATCGGAGCTGTCACTGCTCGCAAGATGCGACGACCAAGGGAAACTGGTTGAAATCCAGCATTAATAGCGGACTCCACTTCTTTTTCGGTCCATCCTCCTTCTGGTCCAGTGGCAATGATCATCTCAGATGTGGTAGAAACTTGATGAATTGCCTCTCTTAAATGAGGATAGCTGCCACGAGCCTCACAAATGTAACGGTGAGTTGCTGTTTCTGTGGTTAGATAAGTACCAAAAGAAACAGGTTCTAATATCGTAGGTACAAAAGCGCGTTCTGATTGCTCCGCAGCTTCTTGTGCAATACGCAGCCAACGTTCGAGTTTTTGAGGACTGGGATTAAGTAAAGTGCGATCGCTCACCACCGGAGCAATAACCGCGACTCCCAACTCAGTACAACACCGTACTACATCATCAAATCCATTGCCTTTCGGCAAAGCTACCATCAGCGTAATTGATACAGGTAATTCAGTTTCTACTGTCAGTGGTTCTAAAACCTGCGCTTTTTCTCCTTCTAATTGCGCCAGCCACCATTTGCCTTTGCCATCCATTGCTATGAAGCGATCGCCCTCGCGCAAGCGCAAAACACGCCCCAGGTAATGTTGTTGTTGAGGCGTGAGCAAGATTTGTTCTTGTTGGAGTTGGGAGGGTGCGATCGCGATTCGTTGCAGTTGTGACATTGGATTAAGGATAATAAAGGCGCTTGCTTTTTTTCTGAGCGGAGTTTTAAGTCCTGTTGTAAAAACTAATGTAGTGGGAGACGATTGCTGTGTCACCTCACCCTGATATAAGTAAAGATTCAACTGTTGAATTACTTACTGCTCAAGGTTTAAAGATTGTTCCCCCAAATCTTATTGAAGAACATCCTCAAGCAAAATTACCCTTAGTTCGTTTAACAGGTTCTCCAGAAGAGATAGGAGCAGAACACGGTACTAAGCTTAGCGATCGCATTGAAAAAGCTTTTGAACTTTACAGAACAAAACTTTTTGCCCAATGGACTGATGCTTCGCTCAAGGTGACTTCCTTAGCATTTTTTGAGCGGATTCAAGAATTTTCACAGCCGTATGCTCTTGAACTCAAAGCGATTGCATCTCACGCAAGGCGAGAACTGTGGGAAGTCGTTATGCTCATGTCCCGAACGGAAATACTTCGGTCTAGTACACCTAATGAATGTACTTCTCTTTACTTTAAAGAGAGCCGTATTCTAGGGCAAAATTGGGACTGGGTAGAAGAGTTTGAGAACTTAGCTGTCATCTTTGATGTTACACGACAGGATGGTTTCCGTTTTCTTGCTTTAGGAGAGCCAGGTTTTGTCAAAATCGGCTTAAACGCAGCAGGTGTTGGAGTTTGCCTCAACATTCTTAAATGTCAAGCACCTACAGGAGGAATTCCTGTGCATATACTTCTGCGAAAGGTTTTAGACTCTACCTCACTCAATGAGGCGTATCATGTCATTAGTGCTGCTGAACGGGCAACGATGAGTAACATTCTTATCGCTGATGATTCAGGTAAATATTTTAATCTTGAACTTGCTGGAAACCAATTATTTGCTCTCAATTCAAATGAAGTGGAAGTGAACAATGTTGTGGTTCACACGAATGGATTTCTCACTTCAAAAGGGGACAAGATAGATTTCTCCGAAGAAACTGAAAGTTCAGCAGCGCGAATTGTTCGAGCAAGGTTTCTTACGTCTACTCAGTGCGGACGACATGAAGCTGATATGTTAAAGATTCTTCTTGATCAGGAAGGAAACTTACCCATATGTCGCCAGTCAGAGAAAAATATCTTTGATGGTCTCACCTATGGAACTGTATCAACGGTTGTGATGAATTTGAGGGAAAGAAAACTGATTTTCTCACAAGGCAATCCTCGTAATGGAACGTTTTCTTGTGTCTCAATTTCTTAATGGGGTACAGATCTAATAGGGAGTAACCAACTGACAAGTCTGTCGATTCAAAAAGAAAGATGCAAACAGCTAAGAAGATCATCATTATCGGCGGCGGAATTGGCGGTGCTGCAACTGCACTTGCTCTGCATAGAGTTGGTTTTGAACCAGTTGTCTATGAGCGAACAAAGGAGTTACGGGAAGTAGGGGCTGGTATTGCACTTTGGGCAAATGCCACACACATCCTAAAGAATTTAGGCTTGTTGGAGGAGGCGCTCCGCGTTGGCTATCTAACGACAAACTACCAATTCAATTCCCAAAGCGGCAAGGAGTTGGTCAATATACCCGTTGATACTTTTGAGTTGCCTGTTATTGGCATCCATAGGGCTGAATTACAGAGCTTAATCACAAAAGGTAAGGGCATAGCATACTGTATACAGTGCGAGCCAGAATACGGTGCGCGAGTGCAAGAAGGGCTTAAGCAAAGCCAAGAAAATGTGCAGTGAATGCCCACTGAACTTGACCAATCAATCGTTGTAGGTTGCGTTGAGTAACGTAATCAAACACCTACCTTGGTTTTGTTGGGTTGCGCCTCTGCTTAACCAAGCTACAACTTGTGAAATATATAGCCAGCGTTCGAGTTTTTGGGGACTGGGATTGAGTAAAGTGCGATCGCTCACGACTGGAGCAATAACAGTGACTCCCAACTCAGTACAACACCGTACTATATCATCAAATCCATTGCCTTTGGGCAAGGCGACCATCAGCGTAATTGATACAGCTAATTCGGTTTCTACTGTCAGTGGTTCTAAAACCTGCGCTGTTTCTCCTTGTAGCTGCGCCAGCCACCATTTACCCTTGCCATCCATTGCAATGAAGTGATCGTCGTCACATAAAGGTAATACACGTCCCAGGTAATGTTGAGGTGTCAGCAAGATTTGTTCTTGTTGGAATTGGGAGGGTGCGATGGCACGGAGTGTCCGCCAGAGGCGATCGCGATTCGTTGCAGTTGAGCCATGGGATTTTCCGCGCTATTGAAGGTAGGAATGATTTGTTTGCTATCCGGATTGATTTTTGGTCGAGATGAGCTCTTTTTATATGTCTTTATAAAAAGATTAAAATTAAATAAAACCACTTCAGTAGTTCCTCGTAAGTAGGCTGGACAAGAACTATTGGTTCCAAAGGATGCTGGTAATTAATTGAGCTTGGGGAACGATTGTGGATGAGCAACGATAGCCAGATTAGAATTCTGTTTTTGACTGCTGAGCCTACTGATACTGCTAGGCTTCGTTTACAACAAGAGTTGCGAGATATCGAACAACAGCTCCAAACAGTCAGGTTACGAGACAGATTTGTCCTCAAACTGCAATTGTCCGCACGTCATAGAGACATTAGCCAAGCAATACTGGATTTTGAACCTCATATTGTTCATATTTCTGGGCATGGCGCAAGTAGTGGTGAGCTTTGCTTTGAAAATGAGTTGGGTACAACACAGCCAGTAACGCCTGAGGCTTTAGCTGCACTGTTTAAATTAGTCGCAGCCCATGTTAATTGTGTGGTGCTGAATGCTTGTTATTCGGACATTCAAGCCGAGGCTATTGTTCAGCATATATCTTTTGTCATTGGCATGAAGACAACGATTGGCGATCAAGCGGCGATCGCTTTTGCTGTTGGTTTTTACAGGGCGCTAGGGGCAAAGCGATCGCCAGAGGAAGCTTATGAGTTTGGTTGTGTGGAAATTCAACTGCAAGGTATTCCCGAAGAGTCAACCCCAGTTCTCCGCAAAAGAGTAGATCAATCGCCAGGGGTGTTTTATCTAGAACGCCCTGCAATTGAAAAGCGTTGTTATGAAGAGATTAAGCAGCCCGGTTCGCTGATCCGCATCACAGCGCCTGAGAATATGGGAAAAACATGGCTGATGAACCGGATAGTAGCTTATGCCAGAGGGTATGGTTACAAAACAGTAACTTTAAGTTTTAACGTGTTAGTAGATGGGACGGTATACAACGATGTCGAAAGATTCTTACGTTCTTTCTGTGTTGCTGTCGGTAAGGAGTTAGAGCTGCCTAATCAATTAAGTGAGTATTGGGATAATCAAGCAGCTTGTATCTACAACAGCACGATGTACTTTCAAAGATACTTGTTAGCAAACATTGCTAGTCCTCTGGTGCTAGCCTTAAATAATGTGGATCTGGTTTTTGAACAGCCTGCAATTGCCGACGACTTTTGTAAAATGCTACGAAATTGGCATGATCGGGCAAGGCGCGGCGATCAAGCTAGCGAAATTTGGAAAAAACTCCGTTTGATAATCGTCCATTCCACCGAAGTTTATGCTTCCCTAGATATCAATAGCTCACCTCTGAATGTGGGGTTGCCGATTAAATTACCAGAATTCAGTTCGGAACAGGTGCAGCGTTTGGTAAAGCTGCATGGACTGGATTTAACAGCAAATCAGGTGCAACAACTGATGGATTTGCTAGGAGGACATCCTTTACTTTTCCGAAGGGCTTGCGATTACCTAATACTGTATGAAACTACCTTTGAAAAGCTGTTGAAAGTTGCTTCTACCATAGAAGGACCATTTATAGGTCATCTGCTCGAATACTTGCAAAATCTTGAAAAGAATCCAGAGTTGAAAACAGCATTTCGTCAAGTTGTTATAACGACGCAACCACTTCAGTTATCTCCGAATATTGCTAGGTCATTGCAACGTTTGGGACTGGTGAAGCTAGAAGGAAATTTTGTCAAGCCACGCTGCAAATTATATCGTCAATTTTTCCGCCAACACCTTTAACCGCTAGGGTAACAATAATGAGCCAACAACAGCAATACTATCAAGTAGGAGGGACTTTAAAACTTGATGATCCTAGTTATGTTGAGCGACAGGCTGACAAAAATCTTTATGAGGGGCTGAAAGAAGGGAAGTTTTGCTACGTATTCAACTCCCGGCAAATGGGTAAGTCTAGCTTGCAGGTACGAGTTAGCAAAAAATTAGCAAATGAAGGATTTCGATGTGTTCTCATCAGTTTAGACGGTTTTGGTGCTAAAGGAGTCACCCAAGAGCGATGGTATTATACTTTTATTAAAGATTTGGCAGATAAATTTGAGTTACCAACTGAACGATTAGAAACTTGGTTGCATGAGAGCAAGTCACTAGCCCCTGTGAAGCAGTTTAGTGATTTTTTTGAAAAAATATTACTGGCAGAAGTTTATCAAAATATTGTTATTTTTATAGATGAAATCGACACTGTTCTCAGTTTAGATTTTCCAACCGATGATTTTTTTGCTTTAATTAGATATTGCTATAATCAACGAGCTATTAATGCAAACTTTAAACGAATTACCTTTTCCTTACTGGGAGTAGCTACGCCCTCTCAATTAATTCAAGATCATCAGCGGACACCTTTTAATATTGGTGAAGCTATTCAACTCAACGGTTTTTCATTTACAGAAGCTCGACTTCTAGCTCAAGGTTTAGAAAGCAAAGTAAGTAACTTTAAAATTGCTGAAGAAATTATTCAAGAGGTACTTAACTGGACTGGTGGTCAACCTTTTATCACTCAAAAATTATGTCAAATAATTGCAGAATATGAAGAGATTATCCCAGCAGAGAAAAAGCTCATACGTAAATGGGTTGAGGAATTAGTTAAATCACGCATAATTGATAATTGGGAAGAGCAGGATCATCCACAGCATTTAAGAACTATTCGCGACCGGATTATCAATAGTAAAGAATCGGCTGTTAAGTTACTTAAACTCTACCAAAAAATTAGGCAACACCAAGAATTACCAGCTGATGGCAGTCCAGAACAAAGTGAATTAGTTTTGTCGGGCTTAGTAGTAGAAACTAACCGTAAATTAAAAATTTACAACCGCATTTATGAATATATTTTTGATTTGCAATGGCTCGCCGAACTATTAGCAGATAAAAGACCTTATGAAGAGGAATTACTGGGATGGCTTTCTTCTGGTAGAAAAAAGTCTTGGCTGTTGCAGGGGCAAAAATTACGAGCAGCAATGAAATGGTGTGCTGATAAAAACCTGACAATGGAAGATTATCAATTTCTCAATGCCAGCGAAGAATTAGCCATAAAAAATTATCGTTTGCGTCTTATCTGGGGAATACCTGCAAGTTTGTTAATCATGGGAACTGGCTTCTTCATATGGTATGACTGGCAAAGAATTAATGGTCAAATAGTGCAAATACGGCAAAAAATAAGTCCTCCATACCTCTTAGAACCAGAACTATTTAGCCAAGGAGAGCGAAATTTTGGTCTAGGCTATGCAACTGTTAGTCCACAAGATGCCATGACAGCTTTTAAAAATAAAAATTATCCAGAAGCCATTAAGCAATTTGAAACAGTTAAAAATATTGAGCGGGGTAATCCAGAATTTGAGATTTACTACAACAATGCACTAGCACAGAAAAAGGGTAATTATTTAAGTTTGGCAGTTGTTCTACCAGTAGATGCTAGAAGGGAAAATGTTAGAGAAATATTGAGGGGAGTCGCACAAGCCCAAGCTAATTTTAACAACAAGGGCGAGGGAGGATTAAAAGGTAGGTTATTGAATATTGTAATCGCCAATGATAGTAATAAACCAATCCAATCACAAAAAGTCGCCCAAGAGTTGATTAAAGACCAAAACGTTCTGGGAGTGATTGGACATAATGATAGTCAAGCTACTCGAGCTGCACTTTATAAGTATGAAAAAGCTGGTTTAGCAACCATATCTCCCACTAGCACTAGTACTTTATTAAGTCGTACAAACAATCAAGCAAGTAGAGTTTTTTTTAGAACAGTCAGTTCCGATCAGGAAAGTGCTAGAAAATTAGCCGATTACGCCATAAACAATAACATTAAACGAGTAGTTATTTACTATAAATCTGGAGATATCTATAGTGAGAGCCTAAAGCAGGCGTTTACAAAATTCTTTGAAGAAAAAGGTGGAAAAGTTGTACGAGATAAAAATTTAGCAGATTCGAGACTGGATGCACCTTATGAAGTGTATCTTAGTGGAATTAATAAAGCCGATGCAGCTATCTTTTTCCCGAATACCGAACTAATTTATCAAGTGAGTAAGATTGCTCGCGCACAACAACTTCCCAACTTACCTAGAAAACTAAAAATGCTGGGAGGTGATTCTTTATATACTCCACCATGGATTTTTAAAAAAGATAGAAAGGCTTTTGAAGGCTTAATTTTGGCAATTGCCTGGTTTAACGAATCCAATTCACAACAATCTGAATTTGTAGTTGAAGCTAGGAAAAGATGGGAAGTGCAAAAAATTAGCTGGCGAATGGCTGCTAGTTATGATGCGACTCAGGCTTTTATTAAAGCTATCTCTTCGTCTGACAATCCCTCCCGGCAAAGTGTACTTAAAGAACTCCCATCTATTAATCTTTTGCCTGGTGAGAGTTCAGGAAATGGACTAAAGTTTATAGAAGGTGAACGTCAACAAGAACCAGTCTTGGTTCAAGTCGTTAATGGTGATTTTGTAAAAGTGGATGAAAATCAGTCCTCGTCTAAGTAGAGTGTCTCGTTCCTAAGCTCAATCCTAAGATAATAAATAGCCCCCTCTCTGCTTGCGGAGAGGGGGTTGGGGGTGAGGTTCCTACTAAGTAAGTAGGCACGAAAAAACCGAACTATGTAAAGAAAAGTAAAATTAGTCAAAACTCTCTTCCCTTCTGCTCTCTGCCTTCTACCTTCTGCCTTGTCATAACGACAAATTTCCCCACCCACGTACTTAGTGGGAGACGATTGTTGTGTCACCTTACTTTAAAGACGTTGCACTGCAACGTCTTTAATCTCAATCCCCCAAATAAATACCCAAACCACGAGCAGTTTTCACTAAAGTATCCTCTGGATTGACAGCTCTATATTGAGCGATCGCCTCAGCAATGGGCACAGCAAAAACCTGGCGATTTTGCCATGTCACCATGTAGTCATATTTACCTTCGTCAATGAGATTTACCGCTGCTACACCAAAGGCACCTGCCACGAGTCGATCTAGTGGTGAAGCGGTTCCACCCCGTTGGATGTGTCCTAAGACTGTGACTCGCGTTTCTGCACCAATGCGATCGCTAATTTGATCGGCTAAGTATTGACCAATACCACCGTATCGAGATTGACCTAAACGATTTGTCATTGTGAGAGTTTCACCCTCTTGAGTACGAACTGCCTCGGAAACAATAATTAAACAATAGTTTTTGCCTTTGTCTTGGCGCTGTTTAATTTTGTAGCAAATGTGGTCAATCGTGTAGAGAATTTCTGGAATTAAAATGACATCTGCTCCCCCAGCAATTCCCGCAGCAATGGCAATGTGTCCTGCATCACGACCCATCACTTCTAAAATCATGACTCGACTGTGAGAAGCCGCAGTAAAATGTAACCTATCGAGTGCTTCTGTAGCAATATTCACTGCCGTATCAAAACCGATTGCATGTTCGGTAATCCCAATATCATTATCAATCGTTTTGGGAATACCCACTAAATTAATAGCGCCTTGTTGTGCCAAGCGACGGAGAATAGCCAAGCTACCATCGCCACCAATCCCAATCAAAGCATCTAAACCTAGTTGATGGTAGCCTGCAATAATTTCTTCTGAGCGATCGCATACACTGCCATCAGGCATAGGAAAAGCAAAAGGATCGCCTTTGTTGGTGGTTCCTAACATTGTCCCACCAGAAGTTAACAGCGGGTCAACTTGGTCGATTTCCAGTTTTGTGAATTGGGGTGGACGCGCCATTAATCCCAGAGTTGCTTGACGAATTCCCAGCACTTCCCAACCTTTTCCACAAGCACAATGGACAACAGCTCTGATCACCGCATTCAAACCAGAGCAATCTCCTCCACTAGTAAGAATGCCAATACGCTTGCATTTTCCCATATTTTTTTAGGACTTACGCACTGTACAAATTCATTTTCCTATGCCTTGACGTAATTCTCATCCCCTGGGCTAAAAGGGGTTAGAAAAGCGGATTTGGTATCACTGACTCAAAACAAATAAAACCCCACGATTTTTATAAAAAACGTGAGGAGGTTACAGAGTAATTAGATTTTCCTTAGTTAGTTTATCTATATATCACGGTAGGATTTGTGAGATTTGTAAGATGTTTATCTATATATCACGGTGGGATTTGTAGGACATTTATTTACAAGCTTTGAAACAACTTAGATTAAATGTTAATGATAGAAAAAGAAGATTCGCACTTTATGAGATCGGCACTGGGAGTTTAGGCGCAACCAGTGCTTTTTGTAATTCTTTGGATTTTGGACAAAAATTAACTTTTTCGCATCGCCTCACACTCTCTGTTGGGTGCAATACAAGTCGGTTGTAGGGGCACAGCATGCTGTACCCCTACCTTATGCTATGCGCTACAGATTCTTCAAGTAATCCAGAAGCGCCTCGTTCACCAGATTAGTCATCGGCTTCCCTTGACGCGTGGAGATTTCCTTCAATTTGTTGTAAACCTCATCTTGAAGGGTGATGCGACGCCGTGTTTTGCTACTAGCAGTCGTTGTGTTAGCGATCGCCACTTCTTGACGCTCACTCTCTTCAGTAAGCGGTGCCGTGGTAGAATCTGCCATCGTCTCCACCAAACCATCAGCATCATCTGTGATTTCTGGCGGTGCTACGGTTTGAGATTCGTAGTTGGCGGCGAACTCGCGGATGGCATCAAAACCAAGGCGATCGCAAAAATCACCGAATTTTTCTTCAGGCTGGCGCTGCTCTTTGAAGTAGACAAAAATCGGCTCTAGCTGGGTTTCTATGTCATTATGGTGCAGCCGTTCCATGTAAGGTAACGCCAACCGCGTTTGATTCGGCGAACCTCCTAGCCAAAGTTGGTAAGATTCGGGAGCGCTACCCACAAAGCCCAGTTCTGCCATGTAAGGACGAGCGCAGCCGTTAGGGCAACCCGTCATCCTTACCACAAAATGCTCGTTTTGTAAACCTACTTTATCCAACAACGCGTGAATCCGGTCTAAAATCCCCGGAATTGCCCGTTCTGATTCGGTAATTGCCAAGCCGCAAGTGGGCATAGCTGGGCAAGCCATTGCATACCGTAGAAGAGGGTCGATTTTCTCTGGTTCAAAAACGATGCCGCAACGATTGAGAATTTTTTCAATAGCTTGCTTGTTCTTTGGTTCAATGTCGTAGAAAATGACGTTGTGGTGCGGTGTCAGGCGGATGGGCAAGTTAAACTGCTCGACAATTTCCCGTAAAGCGGTTTTGAGTTGGAAGTTGCCTTCATCCTTAACCCGACCGTTGTCGATGGAAATACCCAAGAACAGCTTACCGTCGCCTTGTTCATTCCACCCGAGGAAGTCATCATATTTGAACTCTGGTAGTGGCTTAAATGGTGCAAGCGGTTTGCCAAAGTATTTCTCGACCATAGATTGGAACTTCTCAACGCCCCAATCGTGGATTAAGTATTTTAACCTGGCGTGACGGCGGTCAGTGCGATCGCCATAATCTCTTTGAGTCGCAACAATTGCCTTGACGATATCGTAAACGTCATCCTTGTCTACGTAGCAAATTGGATCTGCCAGCCTTGCGAAGGTTTCTTCTTTATTGTGTGTCCGTCCTAAACCGCCACCTGCAAAGACATCAAATCCTTCTAATTCTCCCTTGTCATTCGTTATGACGACTAAAGTGAGGTCTTGGCTATACAAATCTATCGAGTTATCTCCTGGAACAGTCACGCAAACTTTGAACTTGCGTGGCATATAGTAAGTCCCGTAGATCGGTTCTTCCTTGTCGTGGAAACTTGTGCCAGTACCATTTTTTTCTCGCGCCGCCTTCACCTCTGGGTTTTCTTCAGCGCTAATTGCTTTTTCACCATCCAGCCAAATTTCGTAATAAGCACCTGTTTGGGGTGTCAGCAACTGAGCAATATTATCAGCGTATTCCCAGGCAAACTGATATTCAGGCTTATTTTTAAACGGTGCTGGAGGTGCCATCACGTTGCGGTTCAGGTCGCCGCAAGCTCCCAGCGTCGAACCCATGCTATTAATGATGGCAGCCATTGATGCCTTAAGATTTTTCTTTAAAATCCCGTGCAACTGAAACCCTTGACGAGTCGTTGCTCGCAAGGTGTGGTTACCATATTCATCAGCCAGCTTATCTAAAGTCAGATACAGTTGC
The DNA here is from genome assembly GCF_963872035.1 of Scytonema sp. HK-05. Classification (NCBI taxonomy): domain Bacteria; kingdom Bacillati; phylum Cyanobacteriota; class Cyanophyceae; order Nostocales; family Scytonemataceae; genus Scytonema; species Scytonema sp. HK-05. Next base: position 115,849 of record NZ_CAWMYC010000136.1, on the reverse strand, counting down.
GGCGGAACTAACCCACCCGGATTTTTCGTCCGCAGCATGAACTGGTAATCTTTTTCCTGTCCCTTGACCCGATTGTCACGGTTATCTTGCTGGTAAGAACCATGAAACTTTAGTATTTGTATTGCATCTTCACTAAAGTGGGTAGTGTCCTGGAGTATTTCAGTTGCAACAGGTTCACGCAAAGAATTGCTGCGTTCCTTGATTGCTTCTACTTTGGAAGGCTTACGGCTTGTGGTCAGGGGAGGGGCAGATTTAACCATTGGAGTGGTACAGAGTTTTTTAAATAAATCATCTCAACGCGCCGAAGCGTAACTTAGAAGCACCCTTTCGGCTTATTTATTTCCGATAATCCGGTCGGAATTAAGAGGAATAATTTGATTTTAACATGGCAAAAAGCTGGGTTTTTCAGTGATGTAACACTTAGATAAACCCAGCAATATTACTTATACTATAGTTAGGAGTTATAACTTGCCATTTGACGCATTTAAATAGGCAAATGGTTTGTCTATAATTCTTGACTTTACAGGAGTTAACCTCCTGTAAGCATTGGTTAAGCTGTATGTTCAACCTGACACTTGAACTACAGCTTTACCTAAACCGATAGCCTAGACCACCATTGATGCTGAGGGCAGAAGCAGGGCTATTTTTGTAAGCATCAACTCCTACCGTAGCGTTGCTGTAGACCATAAAGCTATTACCGAGTTCTGATTCTACGCCAGCAGTCAGCGCTAGTCCATCTTTGTTGCCCAACGGACTTGGTTTGCCATCTTTCTCCACAAAAGAGTAACCAACACCTACGAAAGCATTGGTACCTTTAGCAATCCCTAGGTCTGCGGAAATTTGTGGAATAATAGCAGTTGTTTCTTCACCCCAGAGCAGTTGACCACGTGCAGACAAAGGTGTGTCTCCTAATTTCACGCGACCTGTGACATTTCCGCCAATTCCTGCAGCATCACTGTTTTGCCCACCATTGGTAACACCAGCAGAAACACCAACACCAACATAGTTAGCATCAGTACCCTTTTGTGTTGGTTGAGGCAAAGCAGAAGCATGACCAGCCGAGAGAAAAATAGGAGCAACTACCACAGAGGACAATGCAGAAATTGTCACAAAGGATTTAAGCAACCGTTTCATAATATTTACCAAATGTTGTAGGTATTGCTTTTAAATCCAAGGTCGAAAAACTAACCAAAATGTTCCATGTAATTTGAAAAAAAATTTCCTTATCTGTTGCTATTGATGCTGAATACTTCAACGTATATTTTTCTAGTTATTTTGTTAGAAAGGTATTATAAATACAAGACACACTGCGGCTGTCCGGTGTTTTTGTTTCAAAATAGACACTTTTTTGAGTGTCACATTAATCAATCATCTTTTATCACTATTCAGTAAAGTTTTTGCAAAAAATAGGTTGAGTTTATTTGGAAGCATAAACACAAAAAAATCAACACAGATTCATTATCTGTGTCCATTTCCATCATTCCTCGTTACAAAGAGGGAGAAATGATTAGTCAATACGGTAAGTCTGACGAGCTATTTTCACTACAAACGGTTTCCTTAGGTTGATAATAGCGGCAACCTTCGCATGGTCCTGTGGGATTGACAGCACAGCGCAAGTAGCCAGAACGGGCATTAAATTGGCAGCTGATGTCGCCAATCAGGTAGCCGACTCCTTCAAGATAATAGCGATCGCCCGGTTCGCTTATGGTGTTCTGCCGTATTCCCCGTGCAGGAGAACTGGTAGCTGCTCGCCTAAACTGCGAACGTGTTCTAGCCTGGGTTTTACGCATCAACCACAGGGAGAATAGGGACGGTAAGAAACCAATGATAATAACCAAAAGTGTCTTCACTTCAACACCTTCTTTTGTTTGTGCGCTTATCGTCCCTGGTATTGCATCTTCGCATTTAAGGAGGGTGCAACCCGTGGGAAATTCCGCGTGGAAGAAAGCTAACACTAGAATAAGTGTCAACTGCCACTTTTATCAGCATAACCGTTGCGACGCAAACCGTGCGTTTTGCTTGAATGTTGCTACCTTAAGATTTGTTTATAAGTCGTTCTTTGAGCTTGCACAAGTCTTACATAAAATAAAGCGATATGAAACTTGGCACACCTGACTATGGCAATCAGTGAACTACCCAACACCGACCCTTACGGGTACGGTGTGGGCTTCTGACTTCATTGACCGCTGCCCCTTGCCCTTACTTTGTAGGTGGTCTTACGCAGCCTCCATCAGCAATAACGGGATTCCCTCCGCCCAACGGGAGAGCCACTTTGCTTATGCCGGGGAACCATGCACGCCAGTTTCTCAACGGGACGGACAGTTTCTCCCGGAGGGAAACCCTCCAAGAGAACTGTCCTCACCGAACCCCCGCACCGGACTGGCTCACCACCGCACTGTCTCCTCCTGACTCCTGTTCGCGTAGCGTGTCCGCAGGACATATTCTGCTGTAATTCATTCTCCAATATTCGAGCTTATCTATGAGGATTGATTTGGTGATAACATTCACACCGTTTCCTCGCCAGGCTATTTCTGGATCTGTTGTAAAAACAGCACACTCTAATTGCTCTAGCTTAATATTCCAATACTGACTAAATCTGCTTTTTAAAGTTATTACCTGCTCAAATACTTTATTTCTGTGCTTATTTCTTCTTTTTCTTTCTGTTGCGCCTGTGGCTTCTGTATCAATAAATTTAGTTTCAACTATAAAAATTTTACCAAATGAAGTAAGATAAACAAAATCGCACTTTCCCAAATCTGTATAATCAGCAATTGGGGACTTTTCAAATAACAGTAATTCAGAACATGAAGGAAATATCTGTTTGATATTCAAAAATAAATAAGCTTGCAACAGGAGTTCCTTGTCATAAGGAAAAGCGATAACCCCTTCAAAAAACCTTTTGATGTTTTCCTGAGATTGGGGTTGAATTTTTTTGCAATATACAACAAAGTTATTAACCTCATCTCCGGTCATGCAGTTTTTGCTCCTTCCCCCTTGTTGCCACACACACCTTCATGGCATAAAAGATACCATGTATACAAGGAAGATATCATCCGCAGAAGTAACTAAAAAAACGATTAAACCATAAGTTACCTACGGCAATTTACTGATGACGCAAACGCAAAATAGTTATCTAGCTATTTGCTGTTTCTTATAAGCTACTCCCTTCCAGCTAGAACAATACCGATTAAAACAGTACCAGCCGCAGTACCAGCCGCAGTGCGGGCGCTTTGGGGGATTTAAAAGAGCCCTCCGGGTTCGCCACTTGCTCTACTTGGGGAAACCCCAAGACCGCAGTGGCTCACCACCAACGCTTATGCCTACGGCACGTCTCTTGACGAACGGTGCTCGGGGGTGGGGGACTTAAACATGCAAAGGATGAAACTGATAACTGGTAACTGGTAACTGTTAAATGAACCACGTTCAAAGCAGCGTGTCCTCTGGATCACGTAGACGCACTCTTCGGCGTGCCTCCTAAGGGATTTCCAACAAATAAATTATCCAATCTTGGTGGGGTGGGATTGGCACCCGCCCAGTTTATAGAACGGGCTAGATCCCACAAAAAAAAGTTGGATATTATATTTTTTAATTTGGAAGTCCCTAAGGGAGGTCGCACGGTACAGCCGTCAGGTGTGCCGCAGGCATACCGGCAGGGGGGTTCGGTGAGGACAGTTGCTCCGGAGGGAAACCCTCCGGAGCAAACTGTCCGTCCCGCCCGTGCGGACTAGCGTGGGTTGGGGGGATCAAGTCTTATCCGAACCGTATTGCTTTGCGGCGTCCTGTTTCATCAAACATTAGTCAGCGATTGTACATGAGCAGAAAATCTGGCGTTTTGAAGAGCCTGAACAGTTGTTCTCGAATCCTGTACCCAAAATTGTCGTCCAAAACGGACAAGTTGACGGGAATTTCCGGCTTGTACAATTCCTATCACTGGCACTTTTGCTTTTTCTTTGTCTCCTGATTGTTCTTGCAAAATTGTTCTGAGGCGATGCTGTTCCTCAATAGTAGCGGCTTGTTGGAGGTTGAGTTCCACCATCACCAGATGTACTGTTTCCACTGGTTCTACATCTTCAACAATCAATTGAGTTTGGTCTTCGCGTCGGTCTATTTTGCCCCAAATAATTAACCTAGAATCAACCAGAAGCAGTGAATTAATTCGCTCATAAATTTTGGGAAATACCACCGCTTCTGATTGTGCAGTTAAATCTTCTATTTGCAAAATCGCCATTGGGTCGCCTTTTTTGGTCATCACTTTTTTAACGCCATTGAGCATGACAACCGCACAAATGGTACTTTCCTCTTTCTGTTCGCCAAGTTGCGAAAGGTTAATCGGAGCTAGAACACGGGCTGATTGGCGAATAGCTTTCAGAGGATGATCTGATACATAAAATCCCAAAAGTTCTTTTTCTCTCCGCAACTTTTCCTGTGGAGGAAAATCAGGAACTGGTTGAGCTTTGGGAGCAGATTCAAAGCTATTTTGGACTTTGTTTTTATTATGAGAAAATCCGCCACCTAACAAATCAAAAAGATTTCCCTGTCCAGTCGCTCTATCTCTGGCACGCGATTGTGCCCAATCATACACTAAACCTAGGTCCTGGATAAGTTGGTTGCGGTTGGAGTCGATTTTATCAAAGGCTCCACAGTAAATGAGCGATTCTAAAGTGCGACGGTTAACAGTACCCAAATCCACGCGATCGCAAAAATCACCCAAGGATTTAAACTCTCCTTTGTCTCTCACTTCCAAAATACACGCTATTGCGTTCTGTCCCACGTTACGAACAGCGGACAATCCAAACAAAATTTTGCCATTTGACGGTGTAAAATCCACAAGAGAGCGATTGATATCTGGCGGTTCTATCTGAATATTCATACTCATACAGGTGGAAATATATTTCTGCACCTTGTCTGTGTCGTCACTGTTAGCCGTCAACAGCGCCGCCATGTATTCCAATGGATAGTTAGCTTTTAAGTACGCGGTTTGATATGTTACATAACCATATGCCGTAGAATGGGATTTATTGAAACAATTGGAAGCTATGAAGCCATTTTTAGTAACAAAATTATGATCCCGCTCTACCCCAATATCATAGACATTTTGCGTCTCTACTAATTTTCGTGTTAAAATTTTTACCATTTAACAAAATTCCTAAAAACTATAAAATCAATTAGTTTATAAATTGACAAAAAGGAAAGCGGGCATTGCCCTACTGAGTGAAATAATGATTAAGCTGATGAGCGTACATATTGCACTGTCTTGAAAAATAGCTTGCCAGGAAACCCCGCAATGCTTTTTTCGCTTTTTTCGTTAAGGTTCTCAAGAGTCCAAAAGTCCAGGTTGGCTCTTGACTCTTGAGAACGCTCACGAGTGATTATGCAATTTTAATGCGTCACAGGTTAATTTAGTCCAAGCCGCCTTCAAGGTGAATATCTGCACGGCTGAATACCTTGAGCAGGAATCGTCAAAATGTACTAAAATCAAGGACTTGAGTCGTAAAGGGAGCAATCATGGCGTCCATCCGCGAGTTGCACACACAGCTAATCAAGAAAGAACGTTCTGCCGTTGAAATTACTCAAGAAGCAATAGAGCGCATTCAAGCAATAGAACCGAAATTGCACAGTTTCTTATGCGTTACTGCTGAACAGGCTGTAACGCAAGCGCGGAATGTAGATGCTAAAATCGCCGCCGGGGAAGAAATCGGTATTTTAGCAGGGATTCCCATTGGGATCAAAGATAATATGTGTACTAAGGGAATTCCCACCACCTGCGCTTCTCGAATTCTGGAAAATTTTGTACCGCCTTATGAATCAACTGTCACCCAAAAACTGGCTGATGCTGGTGCGGTGATGGTAGGAAAAACGAATTTGGATGAGTTTGCTATGGGGGGTTCTACAGAAAACTCTGCCTTCAAACTCACCGGCAATCCTTGGGATTTGTCAAGGGTTCCTGGAGGTTCTTCTGGCGGTTCAGCCGCAGCGGTAGCAGCAGGAGAATGTGTTGTCTCCCTAGGTTCCGATACTGGCGGTTCGATTAGACAACCAGCGTCTTTCTGCGGTGTTGTGGGGATGAAACCAACTTATGGACTGGTTTCTCGCTATGGTTTGGTGGCTTTTGCTTCATCTTTAGACCAAATTGGACCATTTGCACGCACAGTAGAAGATGCAGCGATATTATTGCAGGCGATCGCCGGTCATGATCCCAAAGATTCCACCAGCCTGAAAGTCGAAATTCCCGACTACACCGCCAACTTAAAACCAGATTTCCCCAAAGGAAAGCTAAAAATTGGTGTCATTAAAGAAACTTTTGGTGAAGGTTTGGATTCACAAGTCGAAGAAGCTGTTAAGAAGGCAATTGAACAGTTAAAAGAATTGGGAGCGGAAATTCAAGAAATCTCCTGTCCTCGGTTCCGTTATGGCTTACCAAGCTATTACATTATTGCTCCATCTGAAGCATCAGCAAACCTGGCTCGCTACGACGGCGTTAAGTATGGCTACCGCGCTCCTGATGCAGATAATTTGATATCAATGTATAGTCGCACCCGTGCTGCTGGTTTCGGTGCAGAAGTCAAACGCCGGATTATGATTGGAACTTACACCCTGTCGGCTGGTTATTACGATGCTTATTATCTGAAAGCGCAAAAAGTTCGCACCCTGATTAAACAAGACTTTGAAAAAGCGTTTGAAAAAGTTGATGTTTTAGTCAGTCCCACAGCTCCCACCACTGCATTTAAAGCAGGGGAAAAAACCGCTGATCCTTTGAGTATGTACTTAGTTGACTTGATGACTATTCCCGTAAATCTTGCTGGTTTACCGGGTTTAAGCGTGCCATGTGGTTTTGATAACAATGGGTTACCAATTGGTTTGCAGCTTATCAGCAATGTGTTGCGAGAAGATCAACTGTTTCAAGTCGCTTATGCTTATGAGCAATCAACGGCTTGGCATCTACGCACGCCGCAACTATAGTTAAAAGTCATTTGTCTTAGTACTAATGTCTATTGACTATTAACAGTTTCTGGTGTGTTATTTGTTTCTGGAGTTTCTGGAGTTTCTGGGGTTTCTGGAGTAAATGTAACTTGCTTCACACTCCCCATACTTCCCAATGGTGTTGGTTGCTTCTTATTAGTAGAAACCAATACCGCACCAGCATTTCCAGAACGGATAGTCAACTCTTTTTGTGCTGTCCAGGTTTTCTTATCTCCCTTGTTTAACTCCCCTTCAAATTCAGTTTTGCCATCCACTTTCACTCGCACCCATGATTTGTCTTGCAGCTCAAGAGTCACTTCAACAGGAGTCGTCTGTGCTGTAGGAGATGCGGTTGGGCTTACAGTGGTGGGTTCTGTAATAGGTGTCGCTTGTGTTGAGGGGGATGCAGTCGGAGCGATCGCACCTGCTGCAGGGGATTCCTTGGTTGTCGTTGAGGCGACAGGTGAACTAGCTTTTGGTTTGGAGGATGATGCTAATGATGAAGTCTTAGGTGCAAATTCTGTTTTTTGTTCAGAAGCAAGCGGTGAGGACTTCTTTTGACTAGAAGATTCAACTGAACGTTGTGGATTGAGAATATAAAACAGTCCAAAGGAGGCGGCTGCTATTAACAGGGCGTAGGGAACAGCAAGAGGTATGTATAAACTTGATTTTTTATCTAACTCCTGATTATCATGATTGGGTTCTTGAGGAGGAGAACAAATACTTGCAACAGTTTTTGCTAAAGCAGCACCATCTAGTCCCATAGCATCTCCATAGCGGCGGATGAACCCTTGGACATAAATAGGCTCTGGCAATATTTCAAATCGCCCTTCTTCTATAGCTTCTAAGAAAGCTAATCGAATACGTGTGTAAGCTGCTAGTTCTTCTAAACGTATCGATTTTTCTTCGCGTACTTCCCGTAGATGTGCAACGACTTCCTTGAGTTGCTCTTCTTGAGCCTCGTTTAACAGCTTCACCGTCTTCTCCTCTTTTGTTGCTAACGTTTTATCATTTAATCAAGAACTACTTAAAGTGATGTAGAAAATTTTACTTATTGGCTGATTTTATTTTAAATCATTTTTTGATTAATTAATTGATTATTTTATCAAGATAAAGCTGCTTTGTTAGGCTAATAATATTGTATTTATCAATACTTACATGAGGACAAACAAACTGCAATATCCAGTGCAATTACTGTTCACATTATTCATTTGGTTAGGAGTCGTTGTAGCAATAGGCTATTTGGCTGTATGTATATTTCTTTTTCTCCAACAATCTCGGTTCATCTTTTTTCCCGCTAAGGTTATTGAAACGACACCAGAGTTTTTTAATTTAGGTTACGAAGATGTTTGGTTGCCTGTGAACGCTAAATCAGGCAAGGTGGCACGCATTCATGGTTGGTGGATACAAGCAAACCAGCTCAATGCCAAAGTTGTACTGTACCTGCATGGCAATGCTATCAACATTGGCGCAAATGTCGCCCACGCACACAGGTTTCATCAACTAGGGTTTTCGGTGTTACTCGTTGATTACCGTGGCTATGGTAGGAGTGAGGGCGGCTTTCCTACTGAATCGCAGGTTTATCAAGATGCCGCGACAGCTTGGGATTATTTAGTTTACCAGCGACAGATTCCACCCAGCCAAATTTTGATTTACGGACATTCCCTGGGAGGCGCGGTAGCCATTGATTTGGCTCTCAAACATCCAGATGCTGCTGGATTAATTGTGGAAAGCTCTTTTACCTCAATCCAAAAAGTCGTCGCTTACAGGAACAATTTTTGGATGTTTCCAGTCGATTCAATCTTAACACAACGTTTTGATTCGATTGGAAAGGTGCCAAATTTAAAAATACCAGTTTTATTTATTCACGGTACTGCTGATGTCATAGTACCAGCTTTCATGAGCCAAGACTTGTATGCTGCTGCTCCTGAACCAAAAAAATTGCTTCTCGTTCCAGGTGCAGCACATAACAATGTAGCAGAAGTCGCGGCTTCTGTATATCTGGAAGCGGTGCGCTCTTTTGTCACCAGTACTGAGTCATGATTTGTGAGTTCTGAGTCAAAATCACAGAGAATTCTTGGTGTGCCGTTCTACTCAGACTTATTGCTCGCTACTTAGAACCTACTTCGTTAGGTAGTACCAGAAGTTAAGAGTTAACAATTATAGTTAGTAAATGTTTTCATAAATGAAGTAATTTTTAATACGAATCTTCTTAACAAGTATTCGTAAAAAAATTGGCATAACCTCTACAATCTTAAAGATGAGGTTAGTATGCTATGCCAAAACTGAGCCAAGAAAAAAAATCTATTTTTCTTGAATTCAGAAAAAATAACTACGTAACAATCCGGAAAAGCCAGCAAACAATAGAAGAGATTACACAGGTATAACTTCTGCTTAATTGCCGCAAGAGGCTCCCTACAATGGCTACCACACCTGTATATTTGTTAAAAATTCTCGGAAATCCAACTATTGAAATTTCTCAAGATGAATTGCGGACGCTTTTAGGAGAAATAGAAGCTGAACTGCACCGGAGTAAAGCTTATCGCCGTGCTGTAACGATGTTGCAAAACTTGCTGGGTTCTTCATCTGATCAAGCCAACGTTTTATTTAAATCAATAGGTAGAGAAGCGATTGGTTTGGCATTTCGCCGATTTGTGCAACAGTATCAGAACAGCAATGAGAATCAGCAACACGAAGACAGCACAAATGAAACATTAGCTACTGAACAAACAGATTCCACTGATGATTTATCAGGTGCTTTATCACAGTGCTTAACAAATGTTACTGTTAACCAAAAAACGACGTTCGAGATTGATAGTAAAGCAGATTTACCATCAGAATCTCAAGTAGAAAGTCAGACAGCAAATAATTCCACAAAAGCTAAAGAAGACCGCCCCAAAACGAAAAAATCGATTAAGTGGTTTACTCCTGGGAAAAAACGGAAACAAGCTGAACTAGCCAAACAAATGGCAGCCGAACAGCGCGTAGAAAATCTACGTAAAATCGGTGAACAACTACGGCAAACTCGTGAGTCTCAAGGTCTTTCTCTGGCGCAACTTCATGTTTACACTCACGTACCATTTCATCACATGGAGGCAGTGGAAAACGGTGATTGGGAATCATTGCCAGAAGATGTTTATGTTCGTGGCTTTATTCGTGTCATGGCTAATGCTCTTGGATTAAATGGCACAAATTTAGTTGCTTCTTTACCTGCGCCAGAACCAGTAAAAGCAATCATACCACCTACTTCGTATCAGCATAAAAGCCGTTTTGGATTTGGAATAGCGCTGCATCCGGTGCATTTGTACGTAGGCTATGCAGCTCTTGTCGCTGGTTCAGTAGGAGGATTGTCAGTCATGGCATCCCAACAAGCAAATGCTGATAGACTGATCGATAAAGATGCAGCAACTCCACCTTCTTCATCATTCACTCATTCATCGCAGGATACAAAACCCATTTCTAAACCGGGACTCTCTAGTAGTGGTAATGTCACTGTTGGATCTGGTATTGCTACACCAGAATCTTTTTAAAAGCGATGAGTTATGAATTATGAGCTTAAGAAGAACATAGAAGACAGAACACAGAACTCCGTTGTCAGAATACATCCCCATAAATAAATGCGCTCTTACTTAATAAGGACGCCCCGTATCCCTCACGGGACGCTTTGCGCTCAGTTTGCACTTGTAGGAAAACCAACGCCCTTCGGGTATGCCTGCGGCACGCCTGACGGCGAACGCCAGTTCCCTGGGCGCGGGAAACTCTCATTCGCCCTGCGGGCAGGCTGCGCCAACAGGACGCTTACTCACCAGTCGCCGGGGCGCGGGTTTCCCGCCGTAAGTGCTGGCTCCTCTTTACAACTTCTAATACCAATTCTCTGTAATACCAATTCGACCTGAAGATGCTCTTAAAAAATGAGGCTCCGCCTCCCTAACTCGTTCCCAGGCTCAGCCTGGGAACAAGAAGTTGGATGCACTAATCCTTAAAATCCAGAGGTCTTCTAGACTGAGGGAAGATAAAGTGCTTTTTTTACAAAGAATTGGTATGAGTACTTTCTTTGGTGAATTATGGATGATAAAACTTATCATTCATAATTCATAGTTCATAACTCTTAACTCCTTTCACGGCGATTGAGCAGATGGACACTACCGTAAGCCTTGGGGACAGGCTGCGCCCATAAAGCAGCGTCTGAGCAACACCATAAGGCATCGCTCACAATAAAAAATATAAAGTAAACTATCAATATAGATTTGAGATTTGTTAAATTATTAGACTCTTAATCCGGAAAGTTCAGAAGACTCGATGTATATTGATTACTATTAACAAAAGACAGTTATAAAAGACAGCAATAATACTATGGTTTGCTGCCTAAATCCCGAATGCTCTCATCCTCTCAATTCAAAAGGAACAAACTTTTGTGGAAATTGCGGGGCAGAGTTGATTTCGTTACTTAGGGGTCATTACCGCATTATCAAACCGTTGGGAGGTGGGGGATTTGCTCGCACTTATCTTGCAGAAGATGCAGATAAGCTTGAGGAAAAATGCGTGGTCAAGCAACTGGTCCCACAAGGTCAAGGTAGCTGGTCACGCCAAAAGGCGACTGAGTTATTTCAGCAAGAGGCAAAACGTCTCCAACATTTAGGCGAACATCCCCAAATTCCTACCCTGTATGCCTATTTTAAGGAAGATAACTACCTGTATTTGGTGCAGCAGTTTATTGAAGGGCAGAATCTGTTGCAGGAGTTAGGACAACACGGCGTGTTTGATGAAGCAAAAATTCGAGAGTTCTTGCAAGATTTGTTATTTGTGCTAGCAACGGTACATCAGCAGCAGGTCATTCACCGAGATATTAAGCCAGAAAATATCGTTCGCCGTGAAAGTGATGGTAAGTTAGTGCTTATTGATTTTGGGGTGTCAAAGCACAAGACGGGAACAGTACACGCGAAACCAGGAACGAACATTGGTTCATTTGGTTATGCGCCATTTGAACAAATGTATTCAGGCGAAGCTTATCCTGCTAGCGATTTGTATAGTTTGGGAGCAACAGCCTTTTATCTGTTGACCGGTATTTCGCCTTGGGAAATATGGATGAAACAGGGCTATAGTTGGACTACTACTTGGTGGCAATATTTAACACAACCAATTAGTCAGGACTTAGAGCAGATTCTTGATAAGTTGCTGCAAGAGAACTATAAACTGCGTTATCTCTCAGCAGAAGATGTCTTACAAGACTTGAATGTTGAGTTACCACGACTGCCTACTTTACAGTCTACGCCACTGTATACAGTCCTCTCGCCTGTTCAACCAGAAAAGCTAACGCTACAAATTCAACAGCAACCACCTGAGGGGGCGCAAAACTCCATAGAAAAATTATTGCCTTGGGCAGTTATGGCGGGATCAGGGAGTTCGTTTTTGGCGATCGCCCTTCTGAGTTCTGTCGGAACTATTTGGATGAGTTCTGGTTTATGGTTGATCATTTTAGTAGGGTTAATCTTTACCCAGCCTCGCTCAATTTTTGAAAAGACTTATTTGTTTCTCGTTGCCGGAATTACGACATCATTAATTGTATTTATCTACAAAAATTTTTATATTATTAATATTTTTCAAGCTGGGAACAATGGATTTCTGGTTTTAGTCTTACTAGTTATCCTTGCTGGATTACTGACAGTAACTCTCTTCAATTTGTCCCAACTCTTGAACAGATTTATCTCTAAATATTTCTAATTTATGATAGATAAATTTTTTAGATTTGGGGTGATTTGATATGAAAAATAACACAGAAAATATCCGCCTCCTTTTTTCTTTAGGGCTATCAGGATTTCTGATAGCAGTTATTTTATGGTTATTAGGTACAGTAATTCGTCCCCAAACAGAGTATTCTGGGCAATTGAAACAACAGAGTGCTTCATTCGTTCCACCTTATACCAATTCACCTTTAAAAAATCGGATGAGTTTGGGTGAGAAAATTTTTGTGACAGAAGGAAGACCTCTTGAGAAAGAAGCTGGAAGGAGAGCATTTGAAGCGGGAGATTTTGTGACTGCTGTTACTAAATTCCAATCATCCTTGCAAGCTAAACGTAATGACCCGGAAACATTAATTTATTTGAATAACGCTAAAATTGGCAAGGCGAAATCTCTAAAAGTTGCTGTCATTGTGCCGATTGGTATTTCCTTAAATGAGTCAGAAGAGATGTTACGCGGAGTGGCTCAAGCTCAAGATGAGGTAAATAGCAGTGGAGGAATTAATGGCTTACCGTTGCAACTTCAGATTGTCAATATTGATAACTATGAGATACTTAAACAGATAAATACTGACTTGGTGAATGACTCTAGTATAGTGGCAGTTGTCGGTTTTAGTCGTGACACATCAATTTATAACAAGCGTGGTTTGGTGATGGTTTCACCAGTCAATCCAAAAAAGCCATCTAACCCGACAAAATACGTCTTTTACGCTACTCCTAGTTCTGATGTTTTCAGTGATGCTATTGGTAGCTATATTGTTCAAAAAGCTCGCCTCACCAACATCGCTATTTGTAGTGATTCGACATTTACAATTAATCAGGAAAAAATAAGTAAGGAAATTGTACAACAATACACTGATTCGATTAGAAAATATGGAGGTAAAGTCACCAGTACAGCTTGCGATTTGGGTGCGCCAACGTTTCAACCCAGCAGTTTTCTCAGCCGAGCCATCAGCGATGGAGCAGAAGGTTTGCTACTGATCCCTAGACCAGATAAACTCAATTTAGCTATTGAAGTGGCGCGTGAAAATAAAGGCAGACTACCGCTTTTCGGTTTTCAAGCTATGTACACGGAAAGAACGTTAAAGTATGGGCAAGCCGATGTTAAAGGAATGGTGCTGGCTGTATCTTGGCACCGTGATGCTGTTGGAAACAAATTGTTTGCCCCCAAAGCCATTCAACTTTGGGGTGCAGAGGTGAGTCCGCGAACTGCTACAACTTATGATGCACTCCAAGCAATTATCGCTGGTTTGAAAAAAGGTAATACCCGCCAAGAGTTACAAAAGGCACTGTCTGATCCCAATTTTTCGGCTTTAGGAGCAACGGGAACGATTCAGTTTTCACCAACAGGCGATCGCCTCAGGGAAAGCTTTGCCGATGGCGTCCCTAAGGCGGGAGAAAAGGGCGATGGCGCAAAGCGTGATCGCCAAGGTGGAGTTTTTCTAGTCAAAGTCGCACCTTGCGATTCAAGCCAGTCTTGCAATTCCACCACAGGATATCGTTTTCAACTGGTGCAGTCGCACTTGCAATAGTGGCAAAGTAGATTTAACCCAAATAAGCCACATCTTCCTCTACTGACGAGTTCAGCAGCGTCCACAACTGCAAATCAGTAAAATCTGGAGTTGTCATAAACGTCCCAATTCCCTGGAGAACTTTCGGCTCTTGAGTGGTTGTAACGCCAATTGTACGTATACCAGCAGCGACAGCAGAACGAACTCCAGAGGGAGAATCTTCTAGTGCTATTGCTTGTTCTGCCGTGATGCCTAATCTACTCAGAGCAACTTTATAAGGTGCAGGGTCGGGTTTACCTGCTATCTCATCTTCTGCTATGACAACTGTATCAAATGCTTCGTTTATTCCCAAGACTTCTAGCATGAATTGGACATTTAATTTCGGAGCGTTGGTGACTAAAGCACATTTGAGTTGGTGCGTATCTGTCCATGCTAGGAGTTCGGAAAATCCATCAAGTGGTTTAAGAAGATTTTTGGCTTGTTGGCGGAAAAGCGCTTCTTTTTCGTCTGCAAACTTTGCGCCTTCTTCCGGTGATAATTGTGGCAGTAAATCTTCTATGATTTGTGGATTCGTCCGCCCGCTAATTCGAGATTTGTAAAATGCTTCATCAATGTCCATGCCGTAGCCTAACAGCATTTCCCGCCAAGCTTGGTAGTGTATTGGGTCAGTGTTGGCGATCGTTCCATCTAGGTCAAACAGAATTGCAGCTAGCATGGTTTTTTAGGGTGTAAACTCTTGTAAAGTTTCATTACATAGTTTACATTGTTTTGTTGTCCTTCTGCATTCTTAAAAGTAGAAAATTATAAGTAACGGCAGACAGGTCATGCCCCGACTCGTTTCCTTTTATGTGAGAAAATTTTCTGTAGATCCCAATGTCAACCGCCAAAAATTCTTTTCGCGTCGATGCTTTGCAGGTACAGGTTTATAATTCTGAAGTTGAACTGGCGCAGGATGTAGCGGGAATTGCACAAAAACATTTACAGCACACCCTTGAGCAAAAGGATGCTGCGGCTTTATTGCTGGCAACAGGCAACTCCCAAATTCAATTTCTTGATGCTTTGATAGCATTGGGTGGTGTAGATTGGTCGCGGATTACTTGTTTTCATCTAGATGAATATTTGGGTATTTCTGCTGACCATTCCGCAAGTTTCCGGCGCTATTTGCGCGAACGTGTGGAAAAGCGGGTGAGTCCTAGGGAATTTCACTATATAGAAGGCGATGCTATGCAACCTTTGGTAGAGTGCGATCGCTATACCAAACTCCTGCAAGCACAACCTATAGATCTGTGCTGTCTTGGTGTGGGAGAAAACGGACACTTGGCTTTTAATGATCCAGCAGTAGCGGATGTTAACGATCCCTATACACTCAAACTAGTGAAGCTAGACACTACAAACCGCCAGCAACAAGTCAACACAGGGTATTTTCCCAATTTGGAAAGTGTGCCGCAATATGCTTTTACCCTCACCCTCCCAATGATTTGTTCAGCAAAAAAAATCATTTGTCTTGCACCAGCAAAACGCAAGGCGAAGATAGTAAAACAGATGTTGGAGGGCGAAATTACCACAGATTGTCCCGCTTCTATTCTCCGTACGCAGCAGCAAGCGATGTTATTTTTGGATGTAGATTCTGCGGGTTTACTATAGCGGTTTTCAATTGAATGGATGACAATCTATTTTGTTGTGGGATGGGCGTATCGCCCGTCCCAAATTCCGGGCGGGCAAGATGCCCACCCCACAAGAATTGTAAAGTCAGTTTATCTTCTATCTTCTCTGTTATTAATATCCACTTAGCATCCCTCGCCGCTTTGCCTCACGTTCAGCAAGATAAAAAAGCACTAATCCTACAGCAAAATAGACAACCCCATTCACGAATGCTATACCCAATTTTGTGAAGTTTAAACTCTCACCCCGTGCCATCAAATCACGTAATATTGCTGCACCAGAAGTCATGGGCAGTAATTGTGCCAAAATGTTTAGTGGTGGTGTCCAAGTTTCAGTGGGAGTGGCTAATAAAAATAAGAGCGCAAAGTTAAAAATTCCGAGCAATTGTTGGATACGCTTTAGTAATAAAGCTAAAGAACCCATTGTAAAAGCAATACCATAGGCTCCCATTAATACCGTAACGAACGGAAAAAGCAATGTTGGGGGAAAGTTCAGACGGCTCCCAGTCAGCCCCATAATGATAAATAGAATGGTGAGCATAATAACCATCTGCAAGGTTAGGCTAGCCAAAGTCCGCATCAAGAAGACTTTGATGGCACCAAATCGAGAAAGGAAAAGTTGTTCTAAAGTGCCAGTCTGTGCCTCGTATTGCAAGTTACCGGCAATGTCCGTAATGATGAATAACACCAAAGTCCAAAGCACATAGCCGATAATGATTGAGTCAAGGCGATCGCCTAACTGTAAACTAGGACCAGCAAGGTAACGGGCGCTTAAAAAAAGTCCATAAAAAAAGATAGTGGTGATGACAATTAACCCAATCGCCTCCGCTGGATAACGACGAAATTGAAGCCAACTCCGACGTAATTCAGCTATAAATAATTCAAACATTGCTATTTATTAAAAACTTCATTGAAGCCCACTGATGTAAGTTTTGTTTGTATCTTCGCACATTTCTAGTTTGAGCGCGTTAATATCTTTTTACGGTCAGTTCCTTCTCTAACTATTTGCAAAAAGATTTCTGTCAGATCAGATTGTTCTTTTTCGACACAGTTCAAAGGAAAAGGTTTGACGATATTAAACACTTGATAAAGTAATTATGATTGACTCACATAGATATTTTTTCCATCTTCAACATCAGCACCAATTTCTATTAATTCTGCAATTCTTACTTTATCTAGTGTTGCTTCCATTTCAATTTTGTAAGCTGTACCAGAAAACTGTCTGATCAGTTCTTTTGTTGGTGATTCTGCTAAAATTTCACCTTTTTGGATAATGGCTATTTTATCAGAAAGCTCTTCGGCGATCGCCAGTTGGTGAGTTGTCAACAAGATAGCACAACCAGAAGCGGCAATTTCCCGCACCAGCACTTTCACATCTTCAGTCGCCTCTACATCTAATCCTAAAGTCGGTTCATCTAATAATAAAAGCAAGGGTTGATGAACTAAGGCAACTGCTATTGCTAATTTCTGCTGCATTCCCCGCGAAAGTTGCTGTACTGGTGTACGACGTTTGTGGAGTAAACCAAACCTTTCTAAAAGTGCGATTCCTGATTTACGCGCTTCTCGCTGGGAAAGCCCTTTTAACACCCCAAAATATTCTAAATTTTCTTCTGGTGTGAGTCGCCAGTAGACATTACGATTTCCTTCCAGCACTGCACCCATCTTTTGTAGTGTCCCTGGGTTACGATGGGGATCACTTCCTGCAATTCTCACCCAGCCTGCATCCGGCTGAATCAGTCCTGCCATCATTTTAATACTCGTCGTCTTGCCTGCTCCATTAGGACCAAGAAACGCCAAAACCTCACCAGGCAGAATGGTTAAGGAAACGTTTTTGACTGCTTCCACAATTTGTTTGCTTTGGCGGTATGTTTTTTTGAGGCTGTAGGCTTCGAGTGCTTTCATGAGGAAAATACAGCATTGAGGTTACTGATAATAAAATTATATTCAGTATTTTTACTATTTCCCCAATAAATTTAATAGATTAAATGACTTGAAAATCTAACCCTAAAGCCTGAGTTCAGGTATTATCCGTACTTATTAATATGTATAATTTGTTATATATAAACAAAGCTACATACAAAATAATTTGACATTTTTCACCAAAATTAATTCCTTCTTAGAGGATGTTTGGAAAGTTGCTAATAACAGCAAAATTTGAACCAGATCTCCCCAACCCCCCGATAAGTTGGGGGGCAAAAAGCCTTTCAAAGTCCCCCTTTTTAAGGGGGATTTAGGGGGAGCTAAAATACTTCACGTAACAAATATGACTTCTCAAACATCCTCTCACACAGTGGGTGCATCCGCACTCCAGAGTTTACCGTTTCTGAAAACGACTATGAGATAAAGTGAGTATTTTTACACACTCTTTCATAAAAAGCAGCTTGGCAACAAAACGTAAAATCAGCAAATATTAGAATAAGACAATTCATTTGCTGAAATTAACAATTGATGTTTGATAATATTAAAATTAACTTAGAATAATTAATTTTTTTTCTTATTTATACTAACACTACGATTTTTAGAAAGCTTTACACAAAAGCTTTTCCAGCCATATTTGACTTTTGTCGCTACATATCTAATACACAAGAGACGCAGCCACAAAAGAGACAAAAATCATAAAAATGTAATTTTAATTAAAATTAGTCATTTGTCATTTTTTTATAACCTATTCATTTTTAGTATTATTACTTAAATAAACTTTAGCGTGTTGTTATATTTTTTATGAAAGAATGACACTACACAAAAATTCTGACTGCTTTTAAGCCAGTCACATATATACAAACTATTAACCAGGGAACTGCACAATGAAGAAAATCACCAGACGTGAAGCGCTGAAGATTGCAGCGCTTGCGGGGGGTTCTGTTTTGCTTCCCGTAGCACTTCAAAATCGTGGATATGCTCAGAGAACTGATGAGAGAGTCGAGCCGTTTACACTTGCGTTCCACACACCGCCAGTGTTGAACCCTGTACGCAGCGATTCAACAACTGATTATTACCAGATGACGCTCCAGAGGGCTAATGTAGAGATATTACCAGGACGAACAACGGAGATT
This sequence comes from Scytonema sp. HK-05, assembly GCF_963872035.1. Lineage (NCBI taxonomy): Bacteria > Bacillati > Cyanobacteriota > Cyanophyceae > Nostocales > Scytonemataceae > Scytonema > Scytonema sp. HK-05. The sequence goes on along the minus strand of NZ_CAWMYC010000136.1, from coordinate 96,926 downwards.
TGGGGCTATAACGGTACATTTCCCGGTCCGACAATCAAACAACGTCAAAATCGGCAATCGGTTGTGCGGTTTATCAATAATGTAGGTGTACCAACATCGGCTCACCTACATGGAATGGCATCGTTACCCCAGTACGATGGCTACGCTGAGGATTTGATTCCTCAGGGGTACTACAAGGATTACACCTATCCCAACCCTACTGCTGCTACTTTGTGGTATCACGACCACGCCCTCGGTCAGACTTCTGTAAATGTGTACAGGGGGCTGGCTGGGATGTATATTGTCCAAGATGACAATGAGCTTAATCTGCCACTGCCCAAGGATGATTATGATATCCCTCTGATCATTCAGGATAAGATCTTCGCGTCTAATGGTTCACTCATTTTTGATGACCAAGCTCAGCACGGTCTGATGGGCGATGTGATAACAGTCAACGGTGTGCCTTGGCCTCGTATGGAGGTAGCTAACCGCAAGTACCGCTTCCGGGTGTTAAACACATCAGTTTCCCGCTCTTACAAACTCGCTCTGAGTACTGGTGATGACTTGATTGTGATTGGTACTGATGCTGGGTTGATGTCTGCACCAGTGAATACTAGAGATATGCGTATTGGAATGGCAGAACGCTATGACTTGATTATCGATTTTTCTAGGTATTCTATAGGGACTCAGGTCGTCCTGCAAAATCTTGGACCCCCTAATAACGATAATACCGGCAACACAAATAAAATCATGCGCTTTGATGTGGTGCGCTCAGAAAGCGATAACAGCTCTATTCCCAGCACACTACGCAATATTCAATTCATCCCAGAATCCTCAGCTGTGCGAACCCGCGACTTCACCTTTGAGCAAGGTGGTAATCCGTTATGGGTGATCAATGGCAACGGATGGGACCGAAACGCAATAGATGCCAATCCACAACTGGAAGAAGTGGAGATTTGGAGACTGCACAACAACTCAGGTTTGTGGTTTCATCCTGTTCACCTTCACCTTATCGATGCTCAAATCCTTGACCGGAATGGTCAGCCGCCTTTTGCCTATGAGCGTGGCTTGAAGGATGTCTTCTACGTTGGTGAAAACGAGACTGTACGAATCATTGGGAGGTTTAGACCTCAAATTGGCAAGTATATGTACCATTGCCACAACATGGTTCATGAAGACCACGACATGATGCGTCAGTTTGAAGTGGGACAAGGAGGGATAGATCCGTTGTCAGCCCCGGCGCAGCCACTCCCAGCACCAGCGCTTTAGAGAGATACGATGACCGAAAATCCAAGGGCTTATCCCCTATAGGCTGGCTTGTATGTGTGAGGAGCAATCGGACGGGCATCTTGCCCGTCCCATAAAAGGAAAGGGTCTAATCATTTGAAAAGCGCTATAAAAGAGAATCCAACAATCATTCGTCTACATCTTCATCCAAAATTGGCTCCAAATCTCGCGCTCCATGCAGCACTCGTAGAACTTTTACACTGGAGGAGGTTGCATGGTAGAAGATGAGAAAGGCATTGAGCCAAGATCCACGCTAAAACGGAAATAGAAGCTGAAAACCCTTGCCAATTCTAAGCTTTAGAGATTTGGCGAGGGAGATGAATTGCATGGACAAATGGTTGGCGAATATTTTGCTCCTTCACAACATAATTGCCATACCGCTTGATATGTCTGATGTGTAAGAACCGTTAGCTGCTATCAAGCTGGCTAGAGTTGGGAGATTTGAGTTAGAAATTTTGAATTTTACCAACTTTCAATTATTGAATAGTTTCAATAGCCATACCCAGAACCCCTAAAAAATCAATGTTGTTTTGCCTGTTATTACCAACATTCGCTTATTAGTTGGTATTTACAAAATATTTTTAAGGGTATTTATTTTAATTACTTTCATGGCTGCGGGTTATTTTCGACAAGCTTGCGCTCGTAAGCCGTCGAAAAGAACCCGCACAAAGCGTACGTTCCACGAAAATGCCCCTTTCTTTCATAAATATTCTGGAATGCATGATATTTCTATTGAAGAACTAGTATGTGCATCTAAGTAGTACTCTGACACAGAAACTATGAGGAGTTCGTAATAACAACGAAGAGTCCTTTGGAAAGGGCTCAAGCCCTTACTACAAGCCTTGAAAGTTGGTGTGACAGACTACTAAGTATGGGAAAATTTTTCCATACCCCATAGCATGGTACAATCCCTTTGCTCAGTACTGCCTAAGTTTCGGCAACTACATAAGTCAATTATAAATTCACCTATAAAAAGAAGTAAAAGTTTAGCTTGGTTAAAATAAAAACGCGGTTTTTCCCAGGTGGTACAAAAAAAACTATGTCACATCTTATAGTTCGATGAATATTCAACAACCAAAGATTTTAATTGTTGATGACCATCGCTTACTGCTGAATGGAACAATTAGCTTGGTAAGCGAACGCTATCCCGATGCACTTGTATTATCAGCCCAAACTGCACGGTCAGCCCTTGCTTCGGTTGCGGAGCATTCTCCTGATTTGGTAATTGCGGATTTATCCATACCACAAACAGCAGAAACAACAGCGCAAATAGAAAATGGATTGGGGTTGCTGTCACAATTAATGAAAAATTATCCCCATCTTAACCTGATGGTGCAAAGTAGTAACATCAAAGCCTTAATTCGCTTGATGCCAGAAATTGATGCCCATCAAGGAGGATTTACAATTGTAGATAAAAGTTTGAGTGTAGAAACCTTTTTAACCCGGATGGATTGGTCAATCCAGGGACTGACTCACACTAAAGATATTCAAGGGGATTTGGAAGTCAAACCAGAGTGGTTGGAGGTACTGCGACTTGCGTTTGAAGAAGGATTGCAAGATAAAGCGATCGCAAGCGCCATGTATAAGTCCGAACGCATGATTCGCCATTACTGGTCAAAAATTCAAGATGCATTAGAAATTTATCCAGAAGAAGGAAAAAATATTCGGGCATTGACCCAAATTCGTGCGCGCGAAAAAGGGTTAATTGACTGATTAAATAATTGATGGAGTTAAGGGTGTGTTGTCTATGATTTTAGATTCTCATAGTACACTAAAGCGTCGATTCGTTCTGGGTATTTTGAGTTTGATGACTATCGGTGCAACTATTTCTACGATTATTCATCGACTTAACCCGCAACCAGAGCGAATTTACCTGATAGTACCTCCCCTGTTTGCAATTACATCCTTAATATTATTAATTCGTCTTTATACAAAACCGCAGACCTTACAACAAGTCATATATCTAGGTTTATTTGAGGCTGTAATTTTTGTAGTGTTTCCCTCTTGGTTCGTAACTATAAAAGCGTTTACATCAAAAACTACCCTTGTGGCAAGTTTGCCCCCCAGTACCTCAGCATTATTCTTGTTGACAACGTGTATGATGATAACTCTGCGTCCCAAACAATTGCTGAGGGCAATTATACTCACCTGGATAGCGATCGCATCTCCCATTTTGACCTACTTAATCCTCAACCCTGTAGAATTACGCAGCCCACGAGGATTAGATTTACTCATCTCTCTGGGTCCAGTCATGGGAGTACAAAGTATCATAATTCTATTACATACTCGTCTCCAGTCGATAGTAGAACGTTTGTATGCCGAGCGTCTCCAATATTATGCTCAAATCATCGAACGGCAAAGTATTCGCCAAAAGGCGATGGAACAAGCCTTTAGTCAAATTCATAATGGTCCATTGCAAACGTTGGCACTCCTCCAGAGAGATGTGCAACAACAGGAGATAGCTTCTCCAGAACTTTTACAGCGCTTACATGATCTCAACACAGAGATTCGGGCAGTAGGACGCAGCCTAATAGATGAAAATGATACTGATAACAAACTATTGGAGGCGACAACAGCCTTAGAATTAGTAACCTCTGAAGACACCCTCCGCTTAGGCGAAGGAAGCAGTATCAACCTCAATCTTCCCCTGCATAATTTATTACATGAGGTCTACTCGCTGACTCTCAAGCGTAATCTACCTTATTTTCAAACGATTAAAGTCAAAGTACGGAATTTTGCCCCCATTAATCAACCGGACATCACCCTGGAAATAAAACGCGATTTGTGTTTGTGGTTAGAGGAAGCCCTGTGTAATGTGGGTAAACATGCCCAAGGTGTAACTCGGATTATAGCAACAGGAGAACAACAACAGAACAAGTACATCCTTAAGGTACAGGATAATGGCTCTGGGTTAAAACCCGGACAGCAAGAGGGAACAAAGCACAGCTACTTATTAGCAAAAAGGTTGTCCGGGGAATTTCGTCGGGAGTCTTTACCCAAAGGAGGTGTATTGTGTGAACTTTCTTGGTTCGTGGGATGATTGCCGAAAAGTGTAATACCCAATGGTCAAAAATCACCATAAGCACTGTCTGCAACTATCAATGATTTCCCTTTCATATTCTCCGATACTGAAATCATCGTTCCCCGAACAAATGATTTTACAAGGAGATTGAATTATGAATATTAAAGTTCTCGCTTTAGCTGCTATTCTTGGTTTTTCCGCACCTGCAATTATAGATATTGCTTTAAATCCTCAAACTGCTGTAGCTATGCCTACAGATTTTGTTCGTCCGACAGGTGCTTTTACAGATAACAATCAAGAATGGGTTATAAAGCTTAATTTAGACCAGTTTGGTATTTATACTTATGAAGGTCAAAATGTCAAAAAAGGAAGTGACCTAACTTTAAAAAACCCAGAAATGTCTGGTAATAGTCAAAGTTACACTTATACTTTCAAAAATCAAAATTACAAATATATTATTACTTATCACCTAGCAGACACAAAACATATTCGTCTTACAGTTGTTAATCCCCAGGGAAGTACAATCTTAAATAAACTGATGGCTAAGGGATGAACTGATAGAGATGTTTAGACTATTTCCTTGAGGGAAAACATCATATTTAAGTAGGTGCGGTCTACTCCTAAGATGCACGTTTTAGAATTCTGAGACAGCAAGGGTTTTATAATTCCAGAAAAATGTGCTTCTTTCATTTGTTGCTAGTGGCGAGCGCCGCTAGTCGGAGGCTCACCGGAATGCACCTGTTTCTGTTAACAGTATAGGAATAAGGGATAAGCGTTATGGATAGAGTATTGATGGTGCAAGGGCTAATTGTATTAGTGACAGTGGGAATAATTCTGTACATTCTATATCTATACTTACATTTGTGGCACCAAAAATATCTTCTATCACAACAACTTCAGCTTCAACAAGATTTAATGGAAAAGACATTTGCTTCAATTCATAATGGTCCAGTGCAAACGTTGGGGTTTCTTATTAGAGAAGTTGAAATTCATCAAGTAAATCAACAAGAATTACTAGAGTATTTACGTGGTGTTTATCAAAATATTTTAGTGGATGTTGAAAACTTAAATCTTTCCAATTCCACAAAACATAGATAAATTAGTTGCTTCAAGCCCAACGGGAGAGCCTGTCCAATGGGACTTGGTTAAAAATGACATGATATGGTGCCCAGCCTCTCAAGTAGAGGCTGGGTTTTTTATTTTACCAATGAGTGGTCGCGGCACTCAGCATCTCGCGAGATTCTTCCCTATGCCTGCGCGCCCGCACTCGCGTTCGGTCAGAATGACATATTTGAACGCAATTTGGTGTCACCGCACTACACCACTGCATCAATCCCCTCCACATAACGGCAAATTGAGCTACAAGCCTTTTTCTTGATAGCGATCAAAATATCGCGGTAGGGGGAGGGACGGGGAGCAATACTGCTCGATATGCCACGGGAAGCAGGGAAGCTCTTATGCAGAGGGAGAAAAAAATCGAACCCAAATGCTTTGACAGCAACCTCGGTCTTCTTATCCCTGTCTTGAGGGAATCTAGCGTTTCCAAGCAGTATTGGGAGGGGGAGGGAAGAATTTGGAGCGATTTTTAACCCATTGCCGAAAAGTGTAATGGACTATGGACAAAAATCACAATTGCCTTTGTCTGCAATTATCAATGATTCCCCTTAGATATTCGACCATACTGGAATCATCAAACACAAACAAATTGATTTCAAAAGGAGAAAGTTATGCCAGTAGATAATCAAGACCGTACATTGAAACTTGGCGCTCAAGGCGATGATGTCAAGCATTTGCAAGAAGATCTGAATCTTCTAAAATATGGACCATTGACAGTTGATGGTGACTTTGGCACAAAAACAGAAGCTGCGGTCAAACGTTTTCAAAGCAAGAACGACTTAGTTGTAGATGGAATTGTTGGACCAGAAACTTGGCAAGTTTTACATGAACAAGCAGCAAGGGCAAGAAGAGCCAGTTAGTTGAAGAAGCGCAAAAATCAAAATCTAAAAAGCTTATTCAATAGTCAGGTGGCTGATGCCACCCAGCCCTCCAAATCGTTAGTGCATTCCGGTCAGTAAATTAACAACAAACAAAGAAGGAGAAAGTTATGCCAGTAGATAATCAAGACCGTACATTGAAACTTGGCGCTCAAGGAGATGATGTCAAGCATTTGCAAGAAGATCTGAATCTTCTAAAATATGGACCATTGACAGTTGATGGTAACTTTGGCACAAAAACAGAAGCTGCGGTCAAACGTTTTCAAAGCAAGAACAACTTGGTTGTAGATGGAATTGTTGGACCAGAAACTTGGCAAGTTTTACATGAACAAGCAGCAAGGGCAAGAAGAGCCAGTTAGTTGAAGAAGCGCAAAAATCACAGTCTAAAAAGCTTATTCAATAGTCAGGTGGCTTATGCCACCCAGCCCTCCAAATCGTTGGTGCATTCCGGTCAGTAAATTAACATTTATCGAGTTTTACACAGGGCTCTTCGGATTTTTTATGTTTCATAAAATTAAATCAAGATGATGAAAAGACGGACATTTCTATCAGCAACTGGTTTGACAGGAGCTGCACTACTCGGGTCTCAACTTCCGATTAAATCCAACAGTTGGGCAATTGCACAAACATCTGGATATAAAAAGCCCAATATCCTTGTGATTGTCGTAGACCAACTACGCACTCCACAATGGTTCCCAGCACAAGCTACTCTCGACAATTTTCTACCCGCGATCGCTCAATTACGAAAGAGTTCTGTCAGCTTCACACGGTACTATACAGCAGCAACAGCCTGCACTGCGGCTCGCGGCACATTGGTAACTGGTTTATACTCCCACCAAACGTTTGTGATGGATACACATTTGAACGATGGTGATGGCGGTAGGGGTAGTGTACTCATTAAAGCGCCAGCGCCAAGCCTTAACCCTGGCTTTCCTACCTGGGGAAAACTGTTGCGAACTCACTTTGGTTACAGTACATGGTGGTTCGGTAAATGGCATTTATCCACCACAGATTCCCTGGAACCCTACGGATTTAGTGGAGGAACTTATCCTTCCCCCAATGGTAATCCCGGAGAAGGTCTAGCAGTAGACCCTTACATTGTCAACGGCGGCACACCTCCTCAAGGGATTCAAGCCACCGAACAGTTCGCCGAGTGGCTCAATTCCAACGAGGCAAAAAATACTCCTTGGTGTACAACCCTCAGCTTAATAAACCCCCATGACATTTCTTGGTATCCTCGTGGGACGGAGCAGATACCAGCAGAAAGTAATCCGCCAAGTGTCTTCAAAGATAAGATTCCCAACTTTGAGACCCCCTTTGAGTTAACGAAAAAGCCCCGGTTGCAAGAAGCATTTCGCCGAGCATCAAACATCGGGGCTGGCTTCGTACCACCAGAATTCGGACAACCCTGGCTGAAACTGTTGGATTCTTACCTACTATTCCAACAATTTGTGGACACTCAAATTGGGAAAGCACTTAATATTTTAGAAAACTCCCCCTATGCCCAAAATACCATCATCGTGTTTACCTCAGACCACGGCGAGTATGGCGGTTCTCACGGGTTGCGCGGTAAAAGTGGTGCTGTCTATGAAGAAGCAATTAATGTTCCTCTTTACATTAAAGACCCAACTAAACAGTGGGTCTCCACCCCAGGAACAGAACGGACACAACTGTGTTCTAGCGTAGATATTGTTCCCCTGTTGCTAACTATAGCTAGTGGAGATAATAGATGGCGCAGCCAACCAGCATTCTCGCATTTAAATACACGCTTGGATATCGCCCAAATCCTGCGCCGACCAAATGCGTCAGGTCGCCCCTACGTTCTTCACACTACAGATGAACTGATTTTAGAATTGGTAGGCGACCTGCTAGTTTTAGGCGATACCCCAAATCATGTTATTGGATATCGCACAGACAAAGCGAAACTAGGAGCTTATAACTTCTGGCGTCCTGGCACCATAGATATTGAAACCAAAGGTATGGAAGCAGAAGTTTACAACTACAGTACAGCTCGAGGACAGCAGGAATTAGATAGCGTCAGCAACAGTCAGCCCAAATTGTACAAACAACTTGCGAGCAATCTGTTTAATGACGCTATTCCCAATGAGTTGCGTAAACCTCTACCTACACCAGAACTGCAAGCCATACAACAGCAAGCATTAAAAGACTATTTGTCCTTTGCCGAGCAGACAACCAAAGTAAAAAGCAGGGTGGATAAAACAGATGAACATCTCCAGGCTTTAAGTGCTGCAATTGTTAATTTGTAGCTTCACGCCTCGAGAGCGGAAAATTTTGGGGGAGCTGAAATAGATAGTGCGGTAGAATAACCGCTGCTTGACATACTCCCCGCCCTATTGCCCCGGACATAATTTTTAGTTTGATAACCATTACCCCAATCCCTATTGCCCCTAATCCCCACTCCCTCCGGTCGTGGGGGCCCCGAGTTCCCCAATTCCCAGTCCCCTTTACAGCAAATCTGCAAGAGAAAATTGCCGCTGTCGCTCTAATTCCTGAAGCCGCTGTTTTTCAGCATAGAAAAGGTCATAATAAGATTGCCATTTTTGGGGTTCAGCTTCTGGATCGGTTTGATCCAATAGTTCCCAGAAGTGACGACAGCGCTTTTCCCTAATTACCCTTTCCATACAAGCAGTCGCTGCTTGGATTAATTTGTCATGATGTGAGATAATATCTTTCTGGGTTTTTTCATTTAAATGAAATAGATGAGTCACTGATTTCATCTCCTCAGGAAACTCTAGGCATCTATCTTGCACAGTTGATATCAAATCATCCTCCATTCCAGAGGAAATTTCTAAAATTTGTCGCCATAAAAATCTATGATGAGAAAGGCTAAATTGCAAATCTCGCTCTTCTAAAACATCAACTATAGCCTGACGATATTGCGGATAGTGCAAGTAAATCTGCAATAACAAAGCCTCTGCCATTTTTAAAAGACTGCTTGCTTGAGATGCAACACTTTCCTGTGCTGCTACAGGTTGCTGCTTGATGACTGGTGTTGACTTACGGGGTGTGCTAGCAGGAGCAATTTGAGTGACAAGATTTTCTACCCGTAGCTGTATAAGTCTGGTGTCTCCTAAGCTGAGTATCTCGGCGCAGTAGGAAATGTAATAGTTTCGTGTATCGCTGTTAGCAATATTTTTCAGTAACTTCACCATCTGCCCAGACACTTGTTGGAAGTCAGCAGCCTGTTTTAAGTCACGGTCTTTGATGATTTGCTGAATCTGCCAATCTAGCCAAAGTGGAGCATTTGCTAATAATTCTCGATAATCCTCTGGATTGCGTCCTTGCAAGTATTCGTCGGCATCTTTACCATCGGGTAAGTTGAGAATCTTGAGCTGGACTTCACCCTTGTATGCAAGTTCGGCAATTTCCCCAATTGCCCGTTCTGCGGCATTTGTCCCAGCTTTATCAGCATCAAAGTTAAGTACTAACTGTTTGGATTCGGTGTAGCGTAATATTTGCCGAACTTGTTCCATGCTTAGAGCTGTACCAAGGGAGGCGACAACATTATTGATACCAGCTGCGTGGAGGGCGATCGCATCAAAATATCCTTCCACCACCACAGCTTGATCCATTTGGGAAATCCCTGCTTTTGCCTTATCAAGGGCAAATAAAGTCTTACCCTTGAAAAAAACTTCTGTCTCGGGTGAATTCAAATACTTCGGTTGTTCATCGCCTAAACTTCTGCCACCAAAGGCAATAACACGCCCAAGAACATCGTGGATGGGAATGATCAGGCGATCGCGGAACACATCATAATACCCGCCCCCTTCCTTGCGTGGTTTAATCAAACCCGCTTTCTCCACCAGTTGCACAGGGTAGCGTTTATCCTCAACCAGATAGCGGTAAAGCGTTTCCCAACCTGCGGGGGCATAACCTAAACCGAACTGCTGTATTGTATCTTCCCGCAGTTGACGCACTTGTTCGAGATACTGCAAAGCCTTCTCACCACTATACCTGAGAGCGTGTTGATAAAACTGTGCTGCCGCAGCGAGAACTTCATACAGTTGTTCGCGCAAAGACAATTGACGCTGCAACTCTTGCCTTTGTTCGGGTTCTAGGGTTCTGACTGACACTTGGTAACGCCGTGCTAAATCCAGCACAACTTCTGCAAAAGAGCGCTTCTCCAAGTCCATTATGAACTTAATAGCATTGCCCCCAGCTTGACAGCCAAAGCAGTAGTACATTTGCTTAGTTTGGCTGACAGTGAAGCTAGGACTTTTTTCTGAGTGGAAGGGACACAAACCCACAAAGTCTTTTCCGCGCTTGCGTAAAACAACGTGTTCCGAGATGACATCGACAATGTCAGCCCGTTGTTTAACTTCTTCAATTGTGTCTGGATGCAAGCGAGGGATGTACATATTGGTCATAAGTTGTAGAGACACGCTCTAGCGCGTCTGTACATTAGCGATTGGTCATTCACTTTAAACAAGGGACAAATAACAAAGCAAAGGACTCCTGATGGATATTATATTGTTTATGCCAAAGCAACAACGGCACTCCAGAATCGTTAATCGCATAATTCTATAAGAGGAAATACTGAAAATGGGACGTATTTTTATTTCAGCAGCTCACGGAGGCAAAGAAGCAGGACGAACTGATCCAGGCTCAATTGCTGGTGGGACAAACGAAGCGAAGGAAATGATTCTGCTGCGGGATTTGATAGTGACGGAACTTAGAGCGCGTAATTTTGAAGTTTTGGCGGTTCCAGATGATTTGAGTGCTCAACAAACGATTGCTTGGATCAATTCTCGCGCTCGTCAAAAAGATGTTGCCCTAGAAATTCATGCTGATGCAGCCAGCAGTCCTTCTGTACGTGGGGCAAGCATTTTCTACATTGCCAGTAACGATGAGCGCAGAAGCAATGCTGAACTGCTCCTAGTGGCGTTGCTGCGCCGTGTCCCTCAGTTACCAAACCGGGGAGTTAAACCAGATTCAGCATCGGGTTTGGGGCGCTTAGCGTTCTGTCGTCAGACAGCAATTGGTTCTTTGTTGATGCAAGTTGCCTTTCTCACCAGCCCAGACGATCGCGCTTTGCTGCAAACTCGCCGTCGTGACTTTGCGCTGGGAATTGCTGATGGACTTGCGTCTTGGAGTCGTACTGTTGATCCGGGTTCAGGAGGGGAAGCAGAACCAACTTATCCGCCAATCAACATCAACATTAACGGGCAAAAGTACTCAGAGCAAGGGATACTGATTAATGGTAATGCTTATATCCCTATTGACTTGGTGGATCGTTTGCGGGTTGATTTGTCGAAAGCGCCGAATGTCCGCCGCGTGAGTTATCGCCGAGTTGTTTACGTCAAAGCTATTGAACTGCAAGACTTTCATGTTTCTATCTCTTGGGATAGTGCAAGTCGCACTTTGAGTTTACGCTCGATTTTGCAAATTCCCGCTGGTCAAATTGACAAGATTATGTCTAACGGTTATACATCAGAAGTACAGTTGCAGCTATTTTTGAGAAACAATAATGAAGGTGCGATCGTGCAGTTTCCTGACTTGCCGAAACTCTATCGCGAAGAAGCAACGATAGAGGGCGTGAACTATGACATTGCCTTTTGCCAAATGTGCTTAGAAACTGCATTTTTACGCTTTGGTGGCGATCTCAAACCAGAGCAAAATAACTTTGCAGGTTTGGGGACTATTGGTGGTGGTGCAGAAGCGGCGTCTTTTGAAAGTGCGAGAATTGGTGTTCGAGCGCAGATTCAACACTTGAAAGCTTACGCCAGTTTGGAACCATTGGTGCAGGAAGTCGTAGATCCGAGATTTCGCTTTGTGACGCGCGGTATTGCAACATCAATCAACCAGCTTTCAGGACGTTGGTCAGCAGATTTAGATTATGGTAACAAAATAATGGCAATGCTTAAAAGGCTCTATGAGTCGGCAGGATTAATATAGAAGGCAAAAGAAGGAATCAGAACTCAGGAGTCAGAATGTCTCTATAAATAAATGCGCGGGGATTCAGCAAAGAATGAATTTTGTTTTCTCCACTGAACAACAAGATTCCCGACTTCTTTAAGAAGTCGGGAATCTGAAGATGCGCGATTTTCACGTGTGCATCTGTGTTAATCTGTGGTTTTATTTTTATCCAATTGACTTTAGTAAGAGGTTTACTATTTACTTCTGGAAATAACTGCATATCAACTTACCTGGATCATTGTCCTCAAATGGCACAACAGTTCCATCTTTTTCAACTTTAATTTGCTCAAGACAGTTATAGACTTCAATGGGTCTTTTGATTCCATCTACACTCACGGCAGCCCTATATTCCCAATAATTTTTAGCGCTGCGTTTGATACTGATCATGCAAATTTTGTGACCTTGATAACTCCGACATACAGATGCCTCAGCAGGTAAAGTTACTAAGCAGAAAAGTATTAATAGCAGTACTAAAGCAATATATTTCATCATGTTTATATTAATAATATTAGCGCTTGCAAGAAGTTTAGTTATTTGCCCAACCGACAAACTACAAACTATTTTGTTTTAGTAAATCTTAAGTAGGGTGCGTTACGGCACTTTGCCTAAAGCACTGCTATATAACATGGTGCGTTAGGCGCTTTGAAGATATTTTTCGTTACAAATTATATCGAAAGGGCGCGCCTAACACACCCTACAGTAATTTTATTTTTACTTTATAAATGACCTCTTAATGGTAGTAGTAGAACAAGATTACAGCGATCGCCTGCGGCGCTGCGCTCTGCGCCATCGCCCACTTTCGGCTCCGTGCGATTGGCAATGCCTGTGCCCCTTGGGCAATCGCACCTTGTATTGATAACATTCTTGCGGTTCTGCCGAACCGACAAACTACAAACTATTTTCTTTTAGGAATCACATATCTTATTCCACCTTTCGCACCAACAGTATCACCTCTGTAACGAGGGATAATATGAATACTAGCATGCATCATATTTTGACCTGCATCTCGATTGATGTTCATTCCCACATTAAAACCATCGGGTTCAAATTCTTTACTAAGAATTTCTTGGACTCTGTTAACCATAAACCAACAAGCAGATTGTTCTTTAAACGGTAGCTCAAAATAATTACTAACGTGACGTTTTGGAATCACCAAAACATGACCTTTACTTACGGGATAACCATCAAACATAGCATAGGCAGTTGCTGACTCGGTTAGGATAGTTAGGTTTTTATGAGGGTTGCAAAATATGCAATTATTAGATGTGTTTCTTTGTAAGTTATAATGTGTATACTCGTAAATTTCGCAATACTCATCTAAGTGGATTGATTTAAAAGGAAGTTTAACAATACACTGATACGTCGGTTTTTTATGGATATAATGTTCTCTGAACCCTTCTTTTTTTATATCTCTTCTGACTGCATAATACGCTTTACCTCCCGGCTTCAATAGGTTCGAGACTCCCATGAGAACATTAGCTTGTTCTTCAACAAATAAAACATTTAAAACATAAAAGCAAATTATTGTGTCAAATTTATCATTAGGGTATTGCGGAAAATAATAAGGATCATAACCTGTAATATCAAAACCTTTTTGTCGCAATAATTTAACATCATTGCCAAAGCCACAACCAAAGTCTAGGACTTTACCTTGAAGCATATTCTTATTTAGCAAAAACTGTGCAGGTACTGATAGGTAAATTCTTTCTATTGCCGTGAGGTGGCTAAATTGATTTTTTTGCTTTTTCATCTAAAACCTCGCGGTAGTATAGCGCTTCTCAGTGAAATCACATACACAATGGTATGTAGAGACTGTACTGTACGGTCTCTACTGTATTCCACGCAACACCAAACCCGCTATAATTCTGTCTCAGGAATTGCAGCAATTTTGGATTGTGAACTATGCTGTCTTAAAAAACCTGATAATCTCGCGGACATGATCGAGAAATTGTCCGTCGGTAGAAAGCTGGGCGATCGCCCCTCTTGCTTCTCTTGCTAGACGTTCATGTTCCGTCAGATTTGTAGCGCGATCTGCTTCCAAATTCGCAGAAATACGAAGTGAAATAAATCTGAGGGGTTGTGTCTATTCCAGAGGAGGCAGGGGCTGGGTAACAGGGGAAAGGAAAGAAGAACTCTTGAGACAAGGGGACTTTTGACAAGTTTATGAACTCAAAACTCTCTAACTCCAAATTCGCTAATTTAGCCGCACAACTGTCTGTCCTCCTCCTTCACGTTGGCATTCGTCCGCAGATAATCCCGCACCCAATTGCAACCATACTGGAGGAAATCGAGCTGGAAAATTCGCTCTAAATTCCACAAAATGGCGGTTTTATCCTGGCTGGCTGAGGCGATAAACTTCCCATCAGGGCTAAAGGCAACTCCAAACACCCCATCGCTATGTCCCTTTAAGGTTTCAATCTCTTGACCGTCGTAGCTCCAAAGTTTGACTGTGCCATCGAAACTGGCTGAGGCAATCGTCTTGCCATCCGGGCTAAAGGCAACTCCAAACACCCCATTTTTGTGTCCCTTAAAAGCTCTGATTTCTGTACCGTCGCGCCGCCAAAGTCTCACCATGTTATCCATACCTGCTGAAGCGAGGGTCTTTCCATCCGGACTAAATGCCACTCCAGCCACCTGACGGCGATGGCTTTTTAACGTGTGTAGAAGCTTGTAGCTGGGCTTTCCAGATGCGATGGCATTATCCCACTGCCAAAGATTGACTGTGCCGTCCACGCTAGCTGAGGCAATTGTCTTTCCGTCAGGGCTAAAGGCAACTCCGTTAATGTGATCGGTATGCCCTTTGAGAGTTGCCAATTCAGTGCCGTCAATCTTCCAGACTTTGACGGTTCTGTCCTCACCCGCCGAGGCAATCGACTGCCCATCTGGATGGAAATCAACCGCGAAGACTCTGCCCTGATGTCCGGTGAAAGTGTGGAGTAAGGTTCCATCTAGTCGCCACAACCGAACAGTGCTGTCATAACCACCTGTAGCAATGGTGTCTCCATTAGGGCTGAAATCTACTCCGAAAACTTTATCGGCTTGTTTGGGGAAAGTGCGAATTAAGTTACCATCAAGCCGCCAAAGTTTCACTGTACTGTCGCGACTGGCGGTGGCAATTGTCTTTCCGTCAGGGCTAAATTTTATGGTGTAAATTGATGCTTGATGTCCGTTAAGAGTCTGGAGCAAACTGTCATCAAGCTTCCAGAGGATGATCGGGCCATCCCAACTGGTTGAGGCGAGAATTTGCCCGTCAGGACTCCAAGCCACTCCAGAGACGACATCCTTGGCGGCTGGCAGGGTTTTTACGAGAGTCCCGTCAAGCTTCCAAAGTTTGACTGTTCTGTCAAGACTTGCCGAGGCGATTAAACGACCTTGAGGGTTAAAAGCGATTTTTTCTACTGTATCACTGTGTCCAGTTAGGGTTTGAACTAACGTGCCGTCAAGGTGCCAAAGTTTGACGGTTTTATCCCAACTTGCCGAGGCAATAAGATTTCCTTGAGGGCTAAAGGCCACCTTCCTGACTCTATCTGTATGTCCGGTTAGGGTTCTTATCAGTTTACCGTCTGTACTCCAGAGTTTGATCGTTTTATCTTTAGAAGCAGATGCAATAATCTGACTGTCAGGGCTAAAGGCAACGCTGAAAACTTCATCCGTATGTCCGGTGAGAGTTCTGTGCAGTTCGCCGCCTGCACTCCAGAGTTTAATTGTTTTATCTTTAGAAGCAGAAGCAATGGTCTGATTGTTAGGAGCGATCGCTACTTGTAAAACATCATTGGTATGTCCGTTTAAGGTGTGCCACAAGGTATAGCTCGGCTTTGGGTTTGCTGATTTTGTACTCGTTTTGCGCCAAAGTTTAACGGTGTTATCTCCAGAACTAGAAGCAATTAGATCTCCTCTGGGGCTAAATACGACTCCCCAAACCGTCTTGTTGTGTCCTTGAAGCGTGAGCAGCTTTGTACCGTCTTTTTTCCAAAGATCGATGGTTTTGTCGGCAGAAGCTGAGGCAATGAGTTCGCCATCAGGGCTGAAACTTACATCATTAACCACATTGTTATGCCCGGATAACTGGTTATACTCAACCGCTCCATAAACAGCCTGATGGAGAGCCTCCTTAACTGAGTGCTGGATCTCTGCGTCTGCAACACCCAACTTCTGCAATCGTCGCTTTGCTGTGATGGCTTGTACTAGTGCATCTAACTTTTGATTTGAGGCGAATAGCGCTTCGGAAGATTTAGCGATCGCTTTAATCTCGCTGACAGCAGTTTGCCGATACTGAACATAAACCTCTAGCCCCAATGCACAGGCTAGAATTAATGCCATACTTACTACAAAAAGCAAAAACCCTTGCCGCCTAGAACTTTTTTTCTCTAGTGCTAATATTTTTTGTTCCTCTGCCAGTCGCGCTTCCACTTCTTTAAGCCGTTCTGCTTCTAAAGCTTGCTGCATTTCCAGTCTATCCAATTCGCCAGAAGCGGCTAAAAATTGATAGTCCAAATCGCTCAAACTTTTACTTTGCGCCCAGTATGAAGCGTCTTTCAGCGCTTGCCCTCTGAGAAGACGCGAACTATCTTGTTGTTTGGAAGCAATCCAAGCATCAAACGCCTGCGAGTAAGGACGCAATGCTGCTAATCTTTTTTCAACCCATTGAAGATTAAATACTTGTTGATAGATGCGATTTTTTACCTTGAGGATTCCCGAGTGTCTAACGACTAACCCACTGAGTAACAATTCAATCTGTTCTCGGCTATCATCACTTTTTATTTCAATTCCTTGCAAAACTTGTTGATAAATGCCTAGAATTCTACCAGCCCGCTGACCGTTACGTTCAATGCGATCGCGTATAGTTCTCAGGTGTTCCGGTTCATCCTGCGATTCCCAACGCGAAATTATGCGAGTTTTGACCAAGTTCTCAAGAAAGAACGATTCCGTACCTGGTGGAATGCAACCATTACCATCGTGCCTGATTGTCCCTTGACTCAATTGCACGACTAAATGACACAACTTCTGAGTGAGAAACGGTTGTCCACCCGTCCAGTCTAAAATCGCCCTGACAACCGATGCAGGTGCATCCACCGTCTTTTCCAACCCTTGAATTAAAGGAGTCACTTCCTCCCACTCAAATCCTTTGAGTTCTATTGCTTGCCCAATATTGAACGGTGTCTTGGTTCTGTCTCGAATCAGATCCGAGGGAGTTGCTACTCCAAAAATCGCAAAGGTAATGCGTTGATATTCTCGGTTGATTGCCCGTTGGTTATAGCAGAAGCGAATAAAGGCAAAAAAGTCATCAATCGAAAAGTTAAGCCCCAGCAGACTGTCGATTTCATCGACAAAGATAAACAACTGTTGTTGGGGAAACTGCACCAGTAGCAATTCCTCAATAAACAACCGCAGCCGTTGCAGTAAACCGAGATCGTTGCGTTGTTGCCACCAAGTTTTCAGGTTCAAGGTTTCCAGTAGTCCCAACTGTCGCCATAAATCACCTACAAATCCCTTGTACCATTGCAGTGGAGTAATTTGTTCGCTCCCCACCGCACTCAAATCCACAGCAGCGCAGTGAAAGCCCTCTTGCTGGAGGCGATGCTTGGTTCGTACTAGCAGTGAGGATTTGCCCATTTGCCGGGAGTTGAGGACATAGCAGAACTCTCCTCGCTGAAGGGCTTGATACAGTTGCGAGTCGGCAAGCCGCTCTACGTAACTTGGTGCATCAATCGCTAAACTACCGCTGACTTGATACCTATATTGGGGCATAAAAAGTTGATTATTAAACCAATATCTTCCCCAAAAAAAGAGGATAAAGAGAGAGGGCGTTCTGTAGTAAAGTTATTGTCTTCCACAACGACAACTTCATTGCTACAATTCCCCCATCTTCGACATCCTATCACTTTTACAGTGCTTGCTAGTGCAAATAAACGCTACAACAACAGCGGCAATTGAACCGGATAATCGTAGCAATGCTAGCTATGAACGCAACAGTAACGATGTTGGGAATCTCCCGGTGGGCTGGGGTTGGTGGTAGTTATCGTACTGTGTATCGATTTTTTCATACTGTCATACCCTGGGCAACTCTGTTTTAGCTGTTCTTCCACAAGTCTTGGTTTATAAAAAATACAAGTAGCTGCTTTTGTCAATAATCTCAATTGGCTAATTAATTCCCCAACTAGAGCTACAGATACTTCAAGCCCGGATAAGCTTGCTTCCAAGAGGGGCAATGCTCTTAATCTATATCAACCATGACGCGATCGAGAATTTCTGGTGTGAGGCTCATTGAGATATCGCTCCTTGGCATAGACAATAGCCGAGGCGATCTGCGCCAATGCGCGAGAGTACTTCCGCAATCATTTGCCACAAATTAAGGCTTTTTGGCACGTGTCAAGGGAGCATCGCAATTTTGCAACAAGACAAGAGAAAGGGAAAATTATTCGCTCCTTAAACTAGCGAATAAAAGGGGACTATGCAGATGTTGCCATAATTTCTTCATTGTCAATAGTTTTATTTTGAACCATGAGTTTAAGTAAATTTAGAATTTTTTCGCTCTAGCTGATAAAACTTTTTGGTTTACTGACTATCTATTATTCAGTTGTTTACCTCAACGAGAAATAGATAAAGTTGGTATGTTTGTGTAAAGTTTTACTGCTGTAAGCAAAGTCAGAATTAACCGATTTTGTCAATATACTACATAGGTAAATTAACTCCCCAACTAGAGCTACAGGTTGGTTACAAGAGGCGCTTCGGACGAATTACAGATACTAATTCAAGAGGGGAAGAAGAAAAAAGTTGTTAGTAGGAATTACAGATTGACAAAAAGCAAAAATTGTGAGATTAAGGTGACTTGAATGACTAATGTCCCTGAAAGTTGCTATCCGGCGATCGCACAGCAGCACTCTCGCGATCGCACCTTTATATTGCTATGAACCGCAAACTAACAATTAGTTACTTTTGTCAACTGAGATCTTGCACCATTCTCAAGCTTGCCTCATAACCCGCCAAGAACTTAAGTTCTTGCGTCATAGCTCAAGTCCACTCTCATTGGACTAAAATTCTTATCTAGTCGTCTTTAAACGACTGGAGTTTAGACTAGTCTAAACTCCAAAAAGTAGGAAAACTAGGAAAAGTAGGAAAAGTAGTATAAGTCGGATATTAGCTATTAGAAGATAAAAAAGTGTTGACTTAATAATAAAGTTGTGAGTATGATTCTTCTAGAATATTTAGCGTTCATGTTTGTCTATTCGGTAAGGACTAAATATTCACTCCTAAGCATGGGTGCGTTTCTGTGTGCTTAAAGTCTTCAAAGGAGAAGAAAAAGCCTTTTTAGACAATTCCTTTCACCCTCAAAAAATTAGTCAACACATTCAACAATATAAACTCATGAAAAAGCTCAGTTCGTTTGTTCTGGCAGCAATTTTGTTTGTCTGTACTTTGCTGTCGATAACTCCTCATGCTTTGGCTCAAACAGCCTTTCCTACTCCAGGGAAAAACTACTACCTCACTGCTAAAGTAAGCGGTAAAGTTTTAGATGTATCTGGTGGTAGTACTGATAATGGTGCCAACATCCAACAATGGGAAAAAGGAGGAGTTGACCAGCAAAAGTGGAGGTTGGAAGATGCGGGAAATGGCTACTATTACCTTGTCTCTCAAAAAAGCGGGAAGGTAGCTGCTGCAGACTATAAGGGTGTTACGGGTACTAATCTAAATAATGTTGTCCAATATGACAAGGTTGGTGCTGAAGAGCAAAAGTGGAAATTAGAAGATGCAGGAAATGGCTATTTCAGCCTCGTTAATAAAGCTACTGGCAAACTTCTCGATGTAGAGGGTGCTGGACTTACAGACGGAACTAATGTTCAACAATGTGAGAAAAATGGAACTGATGCCCAAAAATGGAAGTTTGAAACTGCGGATACTGCTCCCAGTGTACCCAATACCCCTAAAAAGATTTCCATAGATGCCGCGACAAATACAGGTAATGGCAAACGCTATTTCTTTAAAGGTAATCAATATATCCGTTATGATAGTGACGCAAACAAAGTGGATGCAGGCTATCCAAAACCAATTAAAGAATGGAAAGGCTTAGAAGCTTTTGCTAATGGTATAGATGCTGTTTTTGAATGGACAGATAGTGTATTCTTCTTTAAGGGGAATCAATATATTCGTTTGGATGATGACGGAAATAAAGTTCTTGAAGGTTATCCAAAACCAATTAAGGGGAACTGGAATGGTTTAGAGCCTTTTGCTAATGGTATAGATGCTGTTATTGGGGGTGGCGACTATCACTATTTCTTTAAAGGTAATCAATCTATCACTTTTAATAAAGAAGCCAATAAAGCTGATGGTTCTCCATTACCAATTAACACTAAAGGGCATTGGGTTGGTTTAGAGCCTTTTGCTGATGGTATAGATGCTGCTTATGAAAAGCCTCCATACATCTATTTCTTTAAGGGCGATCAATACATTCGTTATGATACGCGACCGTATGAACCTGCTGAGGGTCCAAAACCAATTAAGGATAACTGGAATGGTTTAGAGGCTTTTGCTCAGTAAAATTTCAAAGTCCACAGCAATCCTACCCTGGGTTTTCCTAGACAAGTCCAGTGCAAACGCTTCTTGATTGGTCTTGACAATAAAGCCCCACTTACTAGATAGGTGGGGCACAATTGTGTCTAAAATGTTGAACTTCTACTCCTGACAAAGTGGCCTATCGCCCTCTTCCACCTCTGCTCCCGTCCGCAGATAATCTCGTACCCAGTTACAGCCATATTCCAGCAGGTCAAGTTTAAGTATGCGCGGTAAATCCCAAATAACGAGAGTGTTATCTTCACCTACAGAAGCTAAAAAACTGCCATCAGGGGCGTTCTGCGTTTCGCAGCAGCGCTTCGCTATCGCCAGATTCCAAACTGAACCACTATGACCGAGTAGAGTAGTAATCAACTGCCCTTCTCGACTCCAGATTTTCACAGTTGTGTCCATTCCAGAGGAGGCAAAAAACTGACCGTCGCTACTCCAAGCAATGTTAGACACTAAACCGTTATGACCGACAAAGGTTTGCTCAGATTGGCTTGCAACTCCATCTTTTGAATTATATTTCCACAGCTTAATCGTGCTATCACCACTACAGGAGGCAAGTAACTGACCGTCAGGACTAAAAGCAACATCATTAACACTCGCATCATTTTCAGCAAGAGTTGTCAACAATCTGCCGTCTCGATGCCAAACTTTAATTTGGTTTAAATTACCACTGGAGGCAAGTAACTGACTGTCAGGACTAAAGGCAACACATGAAACCATCTCTTCTTGTCCAGTGAGAATATTGTGTAATGTGCCATCGGTCGTCCAAAGCCTCACCTTACCATCCCCATAACCAGAGGCAATCAGCTTGCTATCAGGACTAAAGGCAAGGCTAAACGCTAATCCTCCTTCTGCTGGCAGTATTTTTAGAAGTTCAGCTTTGTCCCAGTTTCTACCCTCACGCTGCCAGAGTCTAACAATACTATCGTTGCTTCCCGTTGCTAAGGTTTCTCCAATGCCTGACGGCAGGCTAGCGCCAACAGGACTAAAAGCAACACTAAACATCGATGCCTCGTGTTGCAAGGTATTCAGCAATGTGCCATCGCGCTGCCAAAGTTTGACAGTGTAATCCAAACTGGCAGTCGCAATAGTGGAACTATCTGGACTGATGGCAACACCGAAAATTGGCGCACTGTGAGCATTTATAGTAGTTTTGAGGTCATGAGTGGGTTTCCACATCCGGATGATGCTATCCGCGCCAGCAGAAATAAAATAACTTCCGTCTGGGCTGTAGGCAATTGTTCGCACTGTTGAACGATGCGCTTTGAGGGTACTCAGTTCTATTCCTTCAACACTCCAAATTTTGACAGTTTTATCTCCACTGACAGTCACAAGAGTTTTGCCGTCAGGACTAAAGGCAATGTCCCATACAGCAGCGCTATGTCCGGCTATTGTTGTGATCAACGTGCCATCAAGATGCCACAATTTAGTAGTAGTATCTTGACTGGTAGAAGCGAGAATTTGTCCGTTACGACTGAGAACCAATGTGCTTATCCCGGCTTGGTGTGCCACCCATTTCTTTAGCAGTGTTCCGTTCTCCTGCCAGAGGTAAATTACGTTCTCTGCCTGTGTAATTATCAGTTGAGTTTCAGGAACAAAAATAACAGCGGCTGCATGGTTTGGATGTTTTAACGATCCGAGCAAAACACCATCCAGACTCCATAAATTTACCACTCCATCATCGTGCCCTGAAGCAACGATTTGACCGTTCGGGTTGAAGTTTACAACGCGAGTCGTTGTAGAATAGTTGGCTATAATTTTGGGTGTATCTTCATCCAGTCGCCACAGTTTCACATTGCCATCATTATGTCCTGAAACTATCATTTTACCGTCAGGACTGAATTTAACTGACCAAACTGCCACAGATTCATTTTGCAAGGTTTTAAGTAAGGTGCCGTCTCGTTGCCAAAGTTTGATCGCGCCATCCATTCCTGCTGAAACAATCAGGTTACTATCAGGACTGATATCAACACTCCAGATATCGGCAGTATGTCCCGTCAAATGATTACATTCGGTTGTGCCATAAACCGCCTGTCGCAGGGCATTATCAATTTTTTGTTCTAATTCGGGTTCAACTGAACCTAATTGTTGTAACTTTTGCTTAGCTTTAATGGCTTGAACTAATGCTTCTAAACCTTGATGGGAGGCATAGAGGGCTTCAGATGCACTGGCGATCGCTTTAATCTCACTGAGTCTAGATTGTTGTAAGGCAGCCATGTTGGCATTGAGCAAGAATTGTTGAATTCTAGTCGCTTTTTGTTCTTGCACAAGTCTGGCTTCTACTTCTGTAACACGTTCTGCCTCTAAGCGCAATTCCACTTCTTTTCGATCTATTTCTTGGGAGGCATTAAAAAATAAATAATCTAAATCACTCAAACTTTTACCCTGCGCCCAAAGTTGAGCGTCTTTGAGCGCTTGTCCGCGCAACAATCGCGATTCATCTTTTTGCCCGGAAGCTACCCAAGCATCAAACGCCTGCGAGTAAGGACGCAATGCCGCTAATCTTTTTTCAACCCATTGAAGATTAAATACTTGTTGATAGATGCGATTTTTTACCTTGAGGATTCCCGAGTGTCTAACGACTAACCCACTGAGTAACAATTCAATCTGTTCTCGGCTATCATCACTTTTTATTTCAATTCCTTGCAAAATTTTTTGATAAATGCCTAGAATTCTACCAGCCCGGTGACCGTTACGTTCAATGCGATCGCGTATAGTTCTCAGGTGTTCCGGTTCATCCTGCGATTCCCAACGCGAAATTATGCGGGTTTTGACCAAGTTCTCAAGAAAGAACGATTCCGTACCTGGTGGAATGCAACCATTACCACCGTGCCCGATTGTCCCTTGAGTCAATTGCACGACTAAATGACACAACTTTTGAGTGAGAAACGGTTGTCCACCCGTCCAGTCTAAAATCGCCCTGACAACCGATGCAGGTGCATCCACCGTCTTTTCCAACCCTTGAATTAAAGGAGTCACTTCCTCCCACTCAAATCCTTTGAGTTCTATTGCTTGCCCAATATTGAACGGTGTCTTGGTTCTGTCTCGAATCAGATCCGAGGGAGTTGCTACTCCAAAAATCGCAAAGGTAATGCGTTGATATTCTCGGTTGATTGCCCGTTGGTTATAGCAGAAGCGAATAAAGGCAAAAAAGTCATCAATCGAAAAGTTAAGCCCCAGCAGACTGTCGATTTCATCGACAAAGATAAACAACCGTTGTTGGGGAAACTGCACCAGTAGCAATTCCTCAATAAACAACCGCAGCCGTTGCAGTAAACCGAGATCGTTGCGTTGTTGCCACCAAGTTTTCAGGTTCAAGGTTTCCAGTAGTCCCAACTGTCGCCATAAATCACCTACAAATCCCTTGTACCATTGCAGTGGAGTAATTTGTTCGCTCCCCACCGCACTCAAATCCACAGCAGCGCAGTGAAAGCCCTCTTGCTGCAGGCGATGCTTGGTTCGTACTAGCAGTGAGGATTTGCCCATTTGCCGGGAGTTGAGGACATAGCAGAACTCTCCTCGCTGAAGGGCTTGATACAGTTGCGAGTCGGCAAGCCGCTCTACGTAACTTGGTGCATCAATCGCTAAACTACCGCTGACTTGATACCTATATTGGGGCATATAAAGTTGATTATAAGGGGTAGGCTGAAAACCCCGGAGAAACAGCAACGTAGTTGCGTATTTCGTGCTTCAGACCGGGGATGAAAGCCACGACGCAGGGTTTACCCTGCCGTGATGTTTTCTTTTTTGGGTTCTGGTAGAGAATCAATCCATTCATCAATCATACTGCTGATAGTTCGGTCTAGCTCGGCTGACAATAAGACTAGCTTATGATACCTGCGGTCGGTTAGCCTTACATTTAATCTTTTAGTCTTCATTTTGGCGTTATATGGCGTTACATTCATGGTAGCATATATTGAGTTAGTGAAATGACAAGGAGGTGATAACGCAGTGCTGGTTTTAGAGTACAAAGTAAAAGTAAAAAGACAGCAATGTAAAGCTATTGATGAGGCTATTCGTACTACTCAATTCATCCGCAACAAAGCTATTAGACATTGGATGGATGCACCGAAAGAGCAAAAAATAGACAAAATAGCGTTGAATAACTACTCAACGGCGCTGCGTAAAGAATTTGGATTTGTTAAAGACTTGAATTCAATGGCTTGTCAGGCTGCAACAGAAAGAGCGTGGCTATCTATTGCCAGATTCTACGACAATTGCAAGTCTAAAAAGCCTGGAAAAAAGGGTTTCCCAAGGTTTCAAAAAGATAACCGTTCTGTTGAATACAAGACTAGTGGCTGGTCACTAAATCCTACAAAACGACGCATCACCTTTACTGATAAAAAAGGTATTGGTGAAGTTAAGCTACTGGGGAAATGGGATATTCATACCTACCCTGTAAAATCCATTAAGCGAGTTCGACTTGTTCGTAAAGCTGACGGTTACTACTGTCAGTTTGCAATTGATATTGAGGTTAAAACAGAACCAAGAGCAGGCAATGGTGAAATCGGCTTAGACGTTGGGTTGGAGTTTTTCTATTCTGATTCCAACGGACACCACGAAGAAAACCCCCGCTTTCTGCGTAAAGCTGAAAAAGCGATTAAACACGCCCAACGTGAGATTTACAAAAAAGAAAAAGGTAAAAACCAACGACGGTTAGCTAGGCGGAGATATGCTCGGAAACATTTGAGAGTAAATAGGCAGCGGAATGAACACGCGAAGAGAATCGCGCGTAACGTATGCAAGGCTAACGCCTTAGTCGCCTATGAAAACTTGAATGTTAAAGGCATGGTACGAAACTACTGTTTAGCCAAGTCCATTAATGATGTGGCTTGGTCACTATTCCGTCGTTGGTTAGAATATTTTGCTCAAAAGTTCAACACCACAGTTGTTGCAGTCAATCCTAAATACACTTCTCAGAAGTGTAGTGATTGTGGGGCAATTGTGAAAAAATCTCTTTCGACTCGTACCCATAAATGTGGTTGCGGATGTCAGCTTCAGAGAGATGTGAACGCAGCGATAAATATTCTAAATCTTGTAAGAGCTAGGGACGGGCAGTCCCGAAGTAACGCTACAGGAGCCGCAACCTCTACTCTCCTTGGCGCAAGCCTGGTTGAGCAAGTGGCGACGTTGAATGTAGAATCCCCTCGGCTTTAGCCAGGGGAGTGTCAATAAAGTCAATTATTTTAAACGTAGAGTAGCTTTAATTTCAATAGATGTTAAAAATTACGTATTTTCAGCACTTAGTATTCAACCTAATGACTTGCCTTTAGATTTACTTTATAAATAGCCTCTAACAAGAGATACAGCTATTTTTTTGCTAATGGCTTTGACTCAGAGCGTGATAAACCCTGTTCAGCGTGTGTAGACGCGTTTTGTAGAAAATGGTGTAGATTCCAGTGCCTCGACTCTGCGGGCGGTGAATTCCCCAGTTTTTTTCAAAAGAGCGTCAATAGCGTTGCTAACTGTGAGTTGAGGTAACCCGAGCAGGTATTCAACCAACCGCAGTGTAAGGCTGGCATTCGTAAACAATTTGAGGAACTTGTTGCCGGTTAACGAATTATTGGTTCTTCCCAAATAATTCGTTAACCGACACCCGGTAACTGTGCCGAGGGTTTAATTTTAAATCGCCCTAATAACTGCCGGATCCGTCATGGGGTTTCCATTAATTCAACTTCCGAAGAAGTCTAAAGGTGCGATCGCACCTGTTGAAACCAAGTCAATTTTCCTTGAACAATTAAGAGCATCGCGCCTCTTGGAGCCAACGTGAGCTTCTAGTTGGTCATTTAATTCACCGATTTAGATAGTTGACAAAAGCCAATAACTGTATATTATTTTTCAAATATCACTAATTTAGATGATTGACAAAAGTCACTAGTTGTGAAAAATATCTCTCAAAGCGGTATAATTTTAGACAAAAATACCAACTTTATCTATTTCTCGTTGAGCAAAACAACTGAAATAATACATAGAAATAATACATAGTAAAGTTTTTTGGTGAATGTACGCTTAGAGCAATTCAGCCCTTGTCGTTCTGCCCTGGAGCTATCTGCATCAAAGCCGAATTGGATTAACTGCTTGTTTGGGGTGCATAAGAATCTAGAGCGTTCCTTGCTGTGTACATACTACTCAAATGGAATCACTACATGAATATTGGCGAAGTTCTGGACATTGTACAAACTCTGCTCTCTAGGCAACTAAGTTCCCTTGAGCGCTTAATCCTGTGTCAGTCATGGCTCGGACGCGGTTATAAGCAGATGGCACGCGATTGTGCCTATAGTATCGCTCACATCAAGGATATTGGCTGCCAGTTGTGGCGAGCCCTTTCTAAAGCATTAGGGGAGAGAGTGACGAAAAAAAATCTGTTTTTAGTCCTCAAGCAATATTTGCTTTCCCGGACAGGTGAAACAGTGGCTAGCGACCAGTTATCAGTAACTAGTGAGTTAGCAGAAGTAATAGATCCACCACTAACACCTACCACTAATCAGTTACCAGTTCCCACTGATTTAGTAGAGCCTTCATACTCAGAAGATAGCGAGCAATTACCACCCTTTTGCGATCGCCCTACAGCCCTTCTCCTAAAGGAGACGCTACGCAAACGGGCATCCTACGGCAGGCGCTGCCCTTCTCTTCTCCTGTCGGAGAGGCTGCGCCAACGAGACACTTTCTCGCCTTCGGCTGCGACTGCTTTGCAAACGCGAACAGGCAATCGCTGCGAGCTAGTTACTGAAGAAGATGAGTGGCTTTTTAGAGCTAAATTAAATAGCTAAAAACTTTTTTAAACTTGCTTATACTTATTTAGTCTGAGGAAGTTTTTGATGTGGAAGGTAGGAGAGTATTGGGCTTATTCATGCTGCTCAAGAATTAAGAAAAATAATTGCGGAAGTACTCTCGATATAGCTCACAGCTAACAGTTGCTTGACTATCGATTATATGCACCAATCCTAAACTTTTTAACTTAAACGCCACCTCAATTTCTAACTCGATTGGAGCCGTTAAAACCTGCCCAAAGGCGTCAGCTAATTTAGGATGCTGTTGAAGGTTCCACAACTGATACTGAAGATGTTGTTGATAGATTCCAGTATTCCTCGTAGCATCTTGCAGTAACGTTTGCACAGGAATCTTCAAGCGGGCACTTTGATACAATGCCAGTCGAATTAAATACGGAAAACCATCAGTGAGCTTCATTAACTGCTCAAGTTCACGCTTTGTAAGTTGAAGTCCGTGACGTTCGGCTAAATCCTGCACCTGTTCTGGGCTAAAGGTCGGCAGTTCGATCGCTAATCCCACATTAAACGGAGAGCGATGGGTGGGTAAGGGAATGTAAACTTCAACTGCATGAGCCATCACGACTCGTAATTTCTGCCAGACTGAAATGTCTTTTGTTTCCTCATACCAAGAACGCAACAGGACGAAAAAATCACTAGCAACTTCTGGGTACTCAAATAATTGGTCTACCTTATCTAGTGCTAAAACGATAGGGTTAGAGAGTTCCTTGAGCAGATAGCCCTGAAAATAAATCGTGCTGTTAATCAAAGCTCCCATATCCTCGTCCCAGAAGTCATTTAATCTAGATTCCAAACCCAACTGCTGTGTGACATTACTACAAAACCAGCGTAAGAAGCGTGAACTCTGGGCAAACACCTGTGTTCCGGCGTGATGTAAGCTGAGTCGCACTGTGTGGTAATTCTGACTGCTCCCATAATCTAGAATTCGTGCAATTAGGGAAGTCTTCCCCATGTTTCGAGGTGCAAAGATGCGAATGAACGCATGGGGTTGGAGAATTTCTTGATAACAGGTTTGTTCGATAGTTGATCGCTCAATGTACAAAGAGGAAGCGAGGGGAACCTGTCCTTCTGGAGATTCTAGAACGTAGCGTTCCCTAAGAAAGCCCGCCGTCTTTATTGCTGCTGTTGTCTCGGTCGTCTGAGGATTATCAAAAGAAGCGAATTTTTCTAACCGCTGTTCTAGCAGCGCCGCGAGATTCGTCTTATTAACTTTTTCACCGAGCGCCTCTGAAAGCAACTGCCATAGTTTAGGCGCAACTGAGAACTTAATATAGCTTTCAGAGTAGTTATTTTCAAGAGCAATATTAGCGTAAGTTTTTTTGTTATTAAGTAGAGAGTTTCGCAGGATTACTTTTTGAATATAGTTAAGTGAAACCCCTGTTTCTGTAGCCACTAACTGGAGCGCAAATTCAACAAGTTTTTCAATGTTTTTCATTTTGGCTTCATCGAGGTTGGCTCCCGTCAAATCTGCCTCTTTCAAGTTGGCTTTGAATATATTGCTATGATTCGTATATATCATGGTTAGGCGACTGGCATGATTTTTGACTGGTTTCGACTTTTAAAACATCCTCTAAGGTTTCTTCCTGAATAAAATTTATTTTGTTTTTATTTTGTTCACGATTAATCCATTCTGTTTCAATTTCAACTTGTAGCTCTTGGGAAAACCTGTCTAAAGGTAAGTCATTAAGTGAATCTTTATTATCAGGCAATTAGCTTCGCTAAATAGCAACCTAATATAATACCAACTACCGCTAAAATGGCACTGCCTACCCAGTAAAAAATGGTGGCTCCCTGCTTGCCATTACGCCACAGCGTCAATGTATCGTATCCCTAGGTAGAGAAGGTTGTATAAGCACCCAAGAAACCAGTTCTTACCAGCAAATCTATCTCAGATGGAAATTCTTTAATCCCCTTAAATAAGGTGAAGAAAAAGCCCATTAGTAAACAACCTGTGAAGTTGATAATAAAAGTGCCGTAAGGAAAGTTTGTACCTATGGCTGCACCAATAGCGATCGCAAGCACACCGAACAAAGTAACATTTTGCAGCCATTAACACACTCCTTAGCTAATTACATTCAGCGATATGAAATTTAATTTTTGAGAGTCAAAATTTATAGACCTTCAGTCTAATAGGACATTTCCATAAAGTCTAATGCTTTATAAGCATCACAGTTATAACTTTTAAGCATAGTAGGCTAGCACTTTCAGTATTACTCCCTTTCCACCATGAATATTACTTAAATTCGTAGGTAAAGCTATGTCGCACATTCGCGCTTTGTAGGGCATAACCCCACCTACAAAAATCGGTAATTTTAGAGCAGAAAGGGAGTAAATCTCCATAAAGAGGTAGAAAGTTTACGTATATATTCATACTTATACAAATCTGCTTATAGAATTTGTAAAAGCACAAATTAGTTGGATAAGTAGGATAAGCAAGATAAGTTTGATATTAATCATCTTGTTTAGTAACTAAGAAAATGTGTTATTTGACAGGTTGACTAACTGCAATGTGAGCGCTCAACCAAACTTTGTATTTTTTTCTTGACAAATTACGAGAGTTGCGTGGTATTGCTTAAAACCTAACCGAATATGACTTTATGCAACTTGGCATTAGGTTTTCAGTTGATCTACATTTATTGGGAACTGCGAAATGTGGGTTCTAAATTCCACATGGAGGGTATCTATACCCTCTTTCTCCAAGAGAGCCAATATAGCTAAATTCAATTTTTCAAATAAGGCGACAGACGGAAATCTGAAAACCCAAACTACATGTGAATTTCTTAATTATGAATTACGAATTGGTATTACAGAATTTAATTACCGAAAATTAAATACTTACAAAAATTTAGGGTAATAGAACATACATCTAAAGTCCAATACCTTATAATTATGATAGCTATAACTTTTAGGCATACCCGATAAATTCATGGAATTACGGCATCTTAAATATTTTGTGACCGTTGCAGAAGAACTCAACTTTAGCCGTGCTGCCGTCCGGCTGTATATTTCCCAACCTGCGTTAAGCCGTCAAATCAAAAACCTTGAAGACGAACTGAGCGTTGTGCTGTTTCTCAGACAATCTGATGGATTGACACTCACACAAGCGGGGAAATTTTTTCTTGAACAAGCAAAAGATATTTTGAATCGTAGTGATGTGGCTGTGCAAACCCTCAAGGCTCATTACAGCAACACTCTGGAGCCTTTGGTAATTGGCTATATCCCAACCATCCTCCAGACTTTTCTTGGTCAAACCCTCCACCGCTTTGGACGTAGCTATCCTGAAGTTGCTGTACGTTTGCAGGAGATGCCGCCCAGTGATCAAGTTAGAGCATTGCGAAATGGCATGATTGATATTGCCTTTATGGGCAATCCACCCGATGAGTTAGACGAAGAGTTTACAGTCAAATGTGTTAAGAAAGTGCCTATTGCTGCTGTGATACCGGATACACATCCGCTGGCAAATCAATCCTCAATTAATCTAGCTTCCCTTGCTACTGAAAAATTTATCGGGATGTCTGAAGAAAAGTTTCCCGGGCGGAACGATCGTATCCGCGACACTTGCCGCTGCGCTGGCTTTATGCCAAATCTGCACCTGTTTGCCGATAGCCACGCTTCCATGATTGCCCTCGTGGCAGCAGGGCAAGGGGTAGCAGTTATGCCGAACGAGGCAGAAGCACTGCCTCATCCTCAAGTTGTGTTTATGCGGCTCCACCATCCCATATACTATGCCCGATCCGCTGCCGTGTGGAGGAAAGAAACACCATGCAAATCTTTAGATAAATATCTCAAAATTCTGTTTGAGTATGTTCAAGAGTAATTGACAATCTCCCAAATTGAATTCAGGAGATTTGCTGGGTAAACGAGTCCTCGCTCAGCTTTTTACGTTGAACAGCTTAAGAAGTTCACACCGTCACCGGTTGCTCTTTTTCAATTGCTGATTGCTCATTGGTTGATTGCTTGACTCTATTGAGCCATTTTTCAGCCTTTGAATAGTTATCTTTTTGTACCTGCTTGATTGCTTGCTGGAAGTGCAATTGCACACCCCAAACATCTGCATGGAAACGCTTCTCTTTCTTCATGCGCTCAAAGAATTCTACTGCCTCAATTTGTGATAGTTCGCCAACCGATTTGGCGATTGGGCGAAGCCCACTGCCCTAAGCCCTTCGGGCACGCTGCGCGAACGGGCAATCGCCATAAACACCTCAAACACATCATCTGCCATCTTGGCATCACCGCAGACATAGTAAGTCCCATACGTAACGTCTCTACTGTATTCCACGCAACACCGAACCCGCTATAATTCTGTTTCAGGAATTGCAGCAATTCTGGATTCTGAACTATGCTGTCTTAAAAAACCTGATAATCTCGCGGACATGATCGAGAAATTGTCCGTCGGTAGAAAGTTGGGCGATCGCCCCTCTTGCTTCTCTTGCTAGACGTTCATGTTCCGTCTGATTTGTAGCGCGCTCTGCTTCGAGATTTGCAGAAATACGAGCTAATTCTTTGCGCGTTTCTTCTAAATAAGTTTGTTGGTTGGCTGCTAAGGAATAGGGCTGTTCTGGGTTAAGTTGTTCTTCTAAGCGCTGAACGGTTGCTTCTAGAGTGTCGAAACGGGAACGAAGTTCCACAACATCTTCACGCGGATACTTCCATTCTTGACGAATCATAACCAACCGTGCATATAAGTACTCATAAGCACTAATGGCTGGACGTAATCCAGTTAATAACAAAGCAGCACCAGAACTGACATAGCCAACTGCACTAATACCAGTAGCGGCGAGGGTGTAAAGACCAATAGCTGAGAATAAGTGTAAGGCAAGAGCAACAAAGAGCGATCGCCTTGCCAAAACCTTGACGTACTCCAGTTGTTTCTCATCCACCGGAATTTCTTTTTCAGTTGATTGCGCCCCTTCTGCTAAAACTTCTTTCGCCTGAAAATAGATATTCCACGGTACAGTCACAATCACCAACAGCCACCAAAAACTTGCGCCCCCAATCACCCAATCCAGAAAATTGCCAGTAGGTATATGAAACCATTGCAGCACGCTAAAAGCCAGCAGTACCAAAATCATAATTCCCAGACTGGAACCAATGAACAAGTTAAAATACATCTTGCCTAATCTCCGATGAAGATATCACTTCAATCTTGGCGAGGGGTTGGGACTTAGGCAAAAATGCTTGTGATGGTTTTTAGAGTTACACACTAAGAAAGCGAAGGGAATAGGGAATGGGAAATGATAAATTACAAATTATGAATTATGCAAGAGTCATACTCTACTCTAATTTCATAATTCATAATGAATAATTTATCGAATCAAATAACTGCGCCAAACTGATTTAGAATCCTTGCCACTAGCTTCAGGAACCAGTAACCGCCAAGTTTTACCTTCTTTTTGAAGTTGCAGGTAAACTTCAAAAGGTTTTTGAGGTTGTGTCAACCGTCGTTTTGGTAGTTTCAACGTGAGTTCGTAAGTTCCATGAACGCGGTATGTGGGTAAATTTTGAATTGTCAGAGGTTGTTCCTGAGTAATTGATAACCGATGGATTTCAAATCCCTGAAAATCCAAATCTAGCTGTTGGCTGAGTTGCTGTTGAGTTTTCTCTAATTCAAATACAATTGCTTTTTCCACTAACTGCCTAGTTGGTGCAAGAACACTCGTGGTACACGCAGTTAATAGTCCCAACAAAATTAAGCTGATAATTAGCCGCACCATCACTGTAACTCCTCCATACTCATGTCTGCTATTCCAAAGCGATTGTATAGGTTATAGCTGGTGCAATTATCGCGCCTATCTGTGGCAAAAATTAGTATCACATTGTGGCTAGTAAACTTTAAAACATTATGCAGTTAAGTGGCTTTGCAAGCTCCGGTTTAACCAAACTTTACACCCAAATGAATAAGTTAAGACTGCGGCTTCTACCAAGTACCAACAAGTTGTCTGTATCTGTCATTCCGTAAATTTATTGAGTTCAATTAAGATTTTTTTGGGAAAATTTCCGGAAAGTAGGTTTTTCTGCTGAATATACAGAAATAGTAAAGCACACTCCTCTTATAGCTTCTTGTGTATAAAGCCAGTATAAAGTTTGTCTAAATAAAAATAAATCGTTGGACATCTTACCTTAGATATACTTAAAATATTTATCAAGATAGTTGTAAAACAGGTTACAAGCAAGATGAAAACTATTGCGACTCAAGTGCGTAACAAAATATTAAAAAATCTTTATGAAGTTTCATTTATACGAGATCCTGCTGAGTTTGCTTATGAAGCAGCATTAGAAAAACATAAGAGTCATCTACCTGTTCTTTCGAGTACTGACTGGGCTATCGTGGAGACTCTTGAAACTGAGGGAGTTGCTGTCACTTCATTAGAACAACTTTCGATTCCTTCTACTCCACAATTGCTGCAAGCTGCAAAAAAATTAATACCAAAAATCCCCAAAGCAATTTCTGGCGATGAAAATGAATTTGTTGTTCATGCAACTAGTGAACAAATGATGGAGTATCCAGAGATTTTTCTTTGGGGATTAGAACAACGTTTACTCAATATTGCTGAGAATTATCTTGGTCTACCAGTCGCTTATCATGGCTCTTATTTTCGCAGAGATCTTGCCAACCAAGTTGAGAGAAAATCAAGGTTGTGGCATATGGACTCGGAAGACCGAAAATTGTTCAAAGTCATTGTTTATTTAAATGATATCAATGATGAGCGAGGTCCGTTTCAATATATTCCAAAAGATATCACTTCCAAAGTTGCTGATTCTTTGAAATATAAAACTGGCTACATCAAAGATAAAACTTTACAACAGGTGATATCCCAATCAAATTATAAATCCTGTACAGGACCATCTGGCACGGTAGTTATTGCAGGCACTGCTAGTGTCTTTCATCGGGGTAAAATACCTGTAGATTCCGATAGATATTCAGTATTTTTTGATTACACTTCTAGACAACCAAAATTTCCTTTTTATTGTAAATCTTCTCTACCTATGGAGGATTTGCATTTACTTTCCACAAAGTTCTCCGAAGAACAAAAGCAGTGTGTTTTTTGGCGATAACGAATTTTAGCAATAGTGACTTAGGGGAGAAACAGGACTAGCAAGTTTTCTAAGTAGGAAAATAAGGTTTCAAACCTCATTAAAGTAGGCTGGATAACACACGTTCCCATTAATATTCATCAAAGCACTCGGTTTGAGTTCTAACACCATAAATGCCTCATCAGGAATTGGTAACGATGAGTGCAAGCCGAATTGACTCGCGTTTTGAAAACCAAAACGCTTGTAATAACGCGGATCGCCGACAACGACAACAATAGAATGATTTAATTCACGACATCTTGATAAACCCACCTGCACCAGATGACTGCCAATACCTTGGCGCTGGTGCGTTGGTGTGACAGCTAATGGTGCTAAAGCCAGTGCAGGAATTTTCTTTGGTGTTTCAATGACAATGCGACTGAAAAGAATGTGTCCCAGCACATCCTCATTTTCTAGCGCTACAAGAGATAATTCAGGTATAAAATTTGGAGAGTTACGGATTTTATCTACAAGTTCGGCTTCTTGTGTTTGACCAAAAGCATCTGTTATCACTTGGTGAATCTTCGCTATGAAGGTTATCTGTCTCTGCAGTAATATTTAGCATAAATGAGATTGATGACAGATTTTTTAATTTTTTAAATTTTAGCATTTATCATAAAAACGTTGATTTTTCAATCAATAACATTTTTTTGAAAGCTTAAATAAATACCCAACGAGCCATACTTAGCTTCTTTAACTATTTATTTGTTCAGCAGAAATCACTGTTAGAACAGGGACAAAAAAGAGAAAAATCTACAGCAGCAATATTGGCTCAGTCGTCATAAGTCAAAACTAAAAAGAGCTTGACGTCTGGCTTTGAGACCAGAACATTGTACTTCTTGCACGAAGAATCTGCTGTAACTTTCATCAAAACTTTTCTTTTGTGAAAATTTTACTAATTTTGTTTTATTACTTAAAACGAATTTTAAAACGTTGTTATATTTATTTTGAAAAAAAAGACA
This sequence comes from Scytonema sp. HK-05, assembly GCF_963872035.1. Classification (NCBI taxonomy): domain Bacteria; kingdom Bacillati; phylum Cyanobacteriota; class Cyanophyceae; order Nostocales; family Scytonemataceae; genus Scytonema; species Scytonema sp. HK-05. Next base: position 61,324 of record NZ_CAWMYC010000136.1, on the reverse strand, counting down.
GTGCAAAAGATTTTTGACGACTTCTTAGCTCATTAAATTCATACAGCCTCTTAATTAGAAAACTTGATTATGAAGAGAATCAGCAGGCGTGAAGCGCTAAAGATTGCAGCGCTTGCGGGGGGTACTATTTTACTTCCCGTAGGACTTCAGCACCGGGGATACGCTCAAAGAGTCGATCAAACAGTCGAGCCATTTACACTTCCCTTTCGTACACCACCAGTGTTGAACCCAGTACGTAGTGATTCAACAACTGATTACTACCAAATCACGATGCGGAAGGCTCAAGTAGAGATTTTACCGGGGCGAACTTCGGAGATTTGGGGCTATAACGGCATATTTCCTGGACCGATAATTAAACAGTCTAGAGGTCGATCATCAATTGTACGATTTATCAATAATCTTGATGTGAATACATCCGTTCACCTACATGGGATGGCATCTTCACCCCAGTACGATGGCTACACATTGGATTTCATTGCTCCAGGATATTACAAAGATTACGTTTATTCCAACCCCGCAGCTGCTAATTTGTGGTACCACGACCACGGGCTTGCTCAGACTGCCAGAAATGTGTATATGGGGTTAGCTGGAATGTATATCGTCCAAGATCAGGAAGAACTTGCGTTGCCACTTCCCAAAGGAAATTATGATATTCCTCTTATCATTCAGGATAGGCAATTCGCGTCTGATGGTTCACTCGTTTTTGATAATCGAAATCAGACCAGTGTGATGGGTGACGTGGTTACAGTCAACGGCGTACCTTGGCCCCGCATGGAAGTAGCTAACCGCAAGTACCGTTTCCGGGTGTTAAACGCATCAATTTCCCGCTCCTATAGACTTGCTCTGAGTACAGGTGATGACTTGATTGTGATTGGGACTGATGGTGGATTGATGTCTGCACCAGTGAATACTCAAGACATACGTCTTGCTATGGCAGAACGGTATGACTTAATTATCGATTTCTCCAAATATGCCTTGGGGACTCGGGTAGAACTGCGAAATCTTCCATTACCAAATAACGTTGTTTTCAACAACATAGACAAAATTATGTGCTTTGATGTAGTGCGATCTGAAACAGATGACAGCCTTGTTCCTAGCACACTACGCAATATTCAATTCATCCCAGAATCCACAGCTGTACGAACTCGCGACTTCACGGTGCAACAGAGAGCTGATGGAGTTTGGGTAATCAACGGCAATGGGTGGGACCGAAATCGAGTGGATGCAAATCCTCAACTCGAAGAAGTGGAAATATGGAGATTTACGAACACCGCAAATCTCTCGTTTCATCCAATGCACCTTCACCTCATTGATGCTCATATACTTGACCGTAATGGTCAACCGCCTTTTGCTTATGAACGTGGCTGGAAGGATGTCTTTTATGTTGGTGAAAACGAGACAGTACGCATGATTGGGAAGTTTAGACCTTTTCGAGGTCAATTTATGTACCATTGCCACAACATGGTTCATGAAGACCGCGACATGATGAGTCAGTTTCAAGTGGGGCAAGGTGGGATCGATCCGATGTCAGCCCCAGCGAGACCTCTTCCAGCACCACGTCTTTAATGTCAAGTATTTGGATGTCAATGTCAGCAGACACTAACCTTCTTTGTAAGTTAGGGTATTCATTCCTAATTGGAACATACCAATTTCCCCTGCGATCGCCCACAGTATCCGACATTCCGCAGGTAAACGAAGAGATTAATAGTATTTTTTACTCATGCAGCCACCTCAAATACAAAAGCTTGACATACTCAATCGTTTTGGCATCGCAACGCAACAGAATCAGCCCAGCAGTGTCACTTCTCAAACTATAGTATTCATTGATACATCCATTCCGGACTATCAAACCCTAATGTCTGGAGTGGAAAAAGGCACACAGGTGATACTCCTGCACCCAGAGTCGGATGGTGTCGAGCAAATCACCACTGCACTGTCCAAGCGAGCAGATATTACCACAGTACATATAGTCTCCCACGGTTCACCTGGGTGCCTGTATCTGGGCAATAGCTGTTTGAACTTAGAAACCCTAGAATTCTACGTCAGTCTACTAGAGCGATGGTTTCCTGTAAAAAAGCAGCACGCAGGTTTTACTCCCTCGTTGTTGCTTTACGGTTGTAATGTTGCAGCCACAGATACTGGCGCAGAATTCATTGCCAAATTGCAAGAGAAAACAAAAGCACAAATAGCTGCTTCCACCACCCCTACAGGTAACGCAGCTTTGGGCGGTAACTGGAAACTGGAAGTCACTACCGGAAGGATGACAACATCCTTGGCATTCCCGGTTGCAACTCAAGTGGCATATACTGGGGTGTTAAACGTCAGCCGCGTCTCCCTAGGTCCAGGAGACAACCAGGGGAATAACAACTCCTTCCGCCCCGCCATTTCAGCTTCGGGGCGTTATGTAGCCTTTCAGTCTAATGCCAGTAACTTAGTAGCGGCTGACACAAACAACTTCAGTGACATCTTTGTCTACGACACTCAGACACGCACCACCAACCGCGTTTCTGTAGGTTCAGGGGGCATCGAGGGGAATAACGCCGTTAATGGGAGTCCCACCATCTCCGCTTCGGGGCGCTATGTGGCGTTTGAGTCATACGCCAGCAACTTGGTAGCGGGAGACACGAACAACTTTAGTGATATCTTCGTCTATGACACTGAGACACGCACCACCAACCGCGTTTCCGTAGATTCACAAAGCAATCAGGCGAATGGCGTTTCTTTATCTCCCGCCATTTCACCAGATGGACGCTATGTGGCATTTGAATCTTATGCTAGCAATTTAGTAGCGGAAGATACTAACAATACGAATGATATCTTTGTCCACGACACTCAGACAGGCACTACCAGACGTGTTTCTGTTGATTCACAGGGCAATCAGGGGAATAACGCATCCTTTTTCCCTGCCATTTCTGCTTCAGGGCGTTATGTAGCGTTTGATTCATTCGCCAGTAACCTGGTACCGGGAGACACCAACTTCAACCGTGATGTGTTTGTCTACGACACTGAGACAGGCACCACCAGCCGCGTTTCTGTAGATTCACAGGGCAATCAGGGAAATAGCGTATCCTTTTCCCCCGCCATTTCAGCTTCGGGACGCTATGTGGCATTTGAGTCTAATGCCAGTAACTTGGTGGCAGGAGACACCAACGACACTGCTGACATCTTCGTCTACGACACTGAGACAGGCACTACCAGCCGCGTTTCCGTAGATTCACAGGGGAATCAGGGGAATAACGAATCCTTATCCTCAGTCATCTCGGATTCTGGGCGCTATGTGGCGTTTGATTCATCTGCCAGCAATCTAGTGCCAGGTGATACTAATAGTACTGATGACATCTTCGTCTACGACACTCAGACGCGCATCACTACACGTGTTTCCGTAGGTTCACAGGGCAATCAGGGAAATGACTTCTCCTACAACCCTGTCATCTCCGCTTCGGGACGTTATGTAGCGTTTGAGTCATATGCCAGCAACCTAGTTGCAGGAGACACCAATGGCACTCGTGACATCTTCGTCTACGACACTTTCCCTACTGTAAGCATTGCTGCCATTGATGCTTCTGCAGCCGAATCTGGTGATGTAGGTATCTTTCGTATCAGTCGCTCTGGAGACCTCACTTTACCACTTCAGGTAAGCTACAGCATTTCTGGTACTGCCACCAACGGCAGTGATTACAGCCCCACCCTTACGGGTACGGCAACTATTGACACCGCTCAAGCCTTTGTAGACATTACCATCACCCCAGTTGACGATAATCTCTTTGACGAAGGCAATGAAAGTGTGACCCTGGCTCTGGTAGATGCACAAAACTACAGTCTGGATTTATTCAACACCACCGCCACAGTTACCATTAGCAATAACGGTAATAACGCCCCGACAAACTTGGTATTGAATGCTACCACGGTAGAGAAAAACGTGCCTGTGGGAACAGAAATTGGCACTTTCACCACGACAGACCCAGACACAAACGACCAGCACATTTACAGCTTGGTGACAGGGACAGGCGATACTGATAATGCCGTCTTCACTATTAACGGCAATAAACTACTCATTAATAATTCCCCCAGTTTTGAAAGCAAACCTAGTTACAATATCCGCGCCCGTACTACTGACAAAGGTGGGCTTTACTTTGACCGACAGTTAACTATAAATGTCAATAAAGGCAATGGCTCTACTGTAACGACTCAACCGACAACGTCTCCCCAGCTAACCAAAATTGCTTCTGATGTCTTTGCCATCAAAGGTAAAGTTAGTAGTAGTCAAGCCAAACTTTCAGTTAAGCTAACAGAGCACAATTCTCAAGTAGTCAATGAACTAGGAGTATTTACCGTTGACGATGCACAAGGTCGAATCAACGGTATTGTCCCTGGTACCTTAGGTTACAGTGAAGCTGCCTTGAATCGATCCCAGGTCATTTTCTCTGCTCTTGCCAATGTCCCGAATGGATTTGATACTGACTTGACACGCCAGTTGGCATTCGAGCCGGATGCCAACTTGAGATTCTACTTAGTAGGCGACAGCACAACCGATGCTGTGTTTTTTGATAAAACCTCTTTAACAAAAGTAGTGTTTCCATCTACCACAAATTTCAAAGCCGAAAGCTTGGAGAATGGAGAGTTCTCTTTTGCTTGGAAAGATCCATTTGCTCAAAACTTTGGTGACTTCAATGATTTGGTGGTCAAGGTGAAAGCAACAGATGAAGAATTTTCTTTAGGTAGCAGTTTGCAAGGAAAGCCGCAAGATGAACTCATCGACTTGCGACAAGTTAACACTCAAGTTAAAGCTGAGTTTATTCTCAATAGAGAAGCTGCTTTCAACAACTTTATTGGCTTTTATGAAATAGCTGATGACAAGGGTGGTATTGATAGCAATGGTGATGGTATTATTGACCAGCGTCCGGGGGATGCTGGTTATGCACAAGCTGCTGTTAAGGGACGTGTTGCCGGGATTGACTTGACAGTGAACAACCAAGCAACAGCAAATTTCACTGGAACTTTCAAAGGCGGTTCGCTGTTTGTCCCGTTCATGATCGTCAATGCCAAACCTGATACACTTTTAGATAGTGATTTCAATAATGACCCGCAAGTTTACTTTCCGTTCTTAGGTGCTAACTCTGACAAAACGGATCATGTTTGTCTGTTGGGGGATAACATCTTTGGTTTTGAAGATCTCGTTAATGGCGGTGACAAGGATTACAACGATGTTACTGTCCGAATCAATTTGACTAATGTTTGACCGAAAAAGAAAAGGATACAAGCCCCGAAATTTATTTCTGGAGAATAAAAAATGCGGAGCAACTTTATTCAAGCCCCTGGATTCATCCGTGGGGTCTTCACTTTTGAATGCGTGACTTTTGACTTTTGACTTCCCCAAAGGGGTGACACTCCCACCTTGTGAAAACTTCGTGCAGGCACTCGTTTATGCCTTCGGCACGCTACGCGTGAACACATCAAGCCGTGGGATTCTAGGCTCAACCTCGAAACTTGTTTAACCAGGATTGCACGCCTACTGAATAGAGGTTTCAACTCCCAAGCGCGTTTCTTGTCTTCTTTATAGTCACGTTGTAGAACACAACCACATTTGCAAGTGTGCGTTCTAGTAGACAGTGACTTTTTGACTATTGCACCACAATTTGGGCACTGCTGTGAGGTCTAGTGTAAAGGGGACTCTCGCTACCGCAAGTAAAACAGCAATGCAACCCCAGCGATCGCAATCACAACACCAGCGATCGCCCTCAAACTGACTTTTTCACCTATCGTCAGAGAAATTGGTATAATAAATAACGGGCTAGTTTGCAACAAAGTTAAGGCAATTCCCGCAGCAGTTAATTTAATCGCTGTCTGTTGCAACCAAATTCCTAAATAAGTCCCACAAAAAGCAGCAAAGATAGCCGCTAGAACTACTCTTGGTGAATGTAATGTTTTTAACTTAAAATCACCTTGTTGCCTGCGCAAGGGTAGCAATATCACGAGAATCAACACGGCTGCAATTAACCGCAACAAGGCTGCCCACAAAGGGCTAATACTGCTATTTGCCAACGCTGCACGAGCCAAAACAGTACCTATAGCATTGGTTACTACGTTTATCAGACCAAAGCCAACTCCCCGCCATAACTGCATTCTAGAAGTATGAGTAGAAGTATCATTTGTATCGGGAGTGCGTTCTGTCACCACCCAGGCAACTCCCAAAATGGTGAGCAAAATGCCACACCAAGCATTAGCGTTTAACTGCTCTTGGAGAAAAATGAGCGCTAATATTGCCGTCATTGGTGGCGCAAGGGTTCCTATGAGCAAGGCACGACGTGCGCCTAAAAAATTTAAAGCTGCCAAGAAGGCTGTATCGCCTAAGCCAATGCCCACAATACCACTAAGAACCAGCAGACACAGGGGAAGTGGTGAAATGTTGGGAAAAAATTCACCCTTGATGAAGATGGTCAGCAAAAGGAAAGCGATCGCAACCATCCCTTTGATCAAGTTGAGTTGCAATGGCGGGATACGCTCCCCCAAGCGCCTATATATTACCGATGCCCCAGCCCACAAACAGGCAGCAGACAAAGCTGCTATTTCACCTTTAAAACTTGTCGCACCCAATTTGAAATAATTATTAAAAATAATATCCATCTCTTTTCTTATAAGGAAAATATTTAATAATTTAAGATAAATACCTCTATAAACTTTAGCACTCAATGCACTTTACTGCTAATTTTCGCGGAACAAACTTTAGCACTCAACGTACTTTACTGCTAACTCTTTTATGGGGAAAAACTTTAGCACTCACAAGACTATAGTGCCAATATTTTTGAACTTTAGTACCTATGGTATAGGCTGATGTCCAACTTATTTCAGATGTTATTTAAGAGGATTTTAGGACATTAAAAAAATTAAAAGCTCTGGTTTGAAGAGAACTCATGTAAGAACTTGGAGGAGTAGAATGAAATACACTTTCGACATCGTAGGAGTATCTCCAGTTTTGCATTTTTTCAGTCACCAACAGCAGAATCTAGAAACACCGCAGCATCAAGGTGTAGAATTAGTAGCAACTCATAAATGTACGCTTGATGCTCTGCTTGAATCTGTAGAACCATTGCCACAAAAGTGGGGCTGGGATATAGATGAAGTCGTAAGTACTGTCATTGAGTTTTGGATGAATAATTCAGAGAGTATTGGCTATTGGAAATCACGTTTAATAGATGCAGGGAGTGATAACTTACTGGTAGCAAGAGTCGCTGATATTAAGGCTCTAAGAGCAGAACTTGAAGTGTTACTGGGTAATAAGTGGTGAATTGCGTGCCTGTTGATAGGAGCTACATCACCAAAATCGTCTTGAATGCCAATTTTAGGGAATGGAACAGTCCTGCCTAACAGCTGGGGCGATGGGCGATCGCCTTCCCAATTTGCCCTCACACCCCATCTTCCCGCTTACCCTCTTGTACACCCATGCCACCCAAATTAAGACTGCATGAAATCAGGCACACTTGCAATCGACTAATACTATCCGCAAAGTAAGCACAACACTTGGACTTGATCTAAGTGGAGTGTCTAGGGGCGCTTTGACTCGTCTCACCCGGATATTTATCTGGGTGACAGCTAAGAAGAAACGAAGCACGAAGGTTTTACTCCCTTCCCGGTATAAGATTACCGATGTAGTTTCTTCTCCCCTGCTCCCCTGCTCTCCTACTCCCCTGCTACCTAAACGGTAATCTTCGGGCGGGAAAGGAGTAGCCTCGTGCGTAGTATCTGCTTAGAATCCCCGTCGATTTATCGCGGGGATAAGTCAAAATAATTATTAGTCTTTAAGAATTTGCAAATCAGGGAAAAAATGGCACAAATCTATGATTCAATAGCTGAACAGTATGAAAATTTTTTCTCCTCCTGCTCCCCTGCTTCCCCTGCTATTGTCAAGAGCGGTAAGACTATTACTTTTTATTAAATCTGACCCAAAGTTTAGACCGAGTCTATTCTAGAAACATAATGAGAGTCAGGTTTTCAGTTGATAGCGACGGAATATAATCTTAGGGAATAATCTATTTGATAGATGTGGTTAATCTTTGCAAAGGCGCACCATAAACTAACACAGAGTCAAATAGAATATACCTGAGAGCCAAATAGAATATACCTGCAACTTTTATAGCAAAGCCTTTTAGAAGTTTTCGCTAAAAGCGGTTTTCGTATAACACACTCTAAATGTGTTTTCACAAAAGCGACATGATTCTTTGAGGAGGTGCAGGAACTATTTTTGCACCTTTTTAGGTAGAGAATCTGTCAGAGTTAATAGCACTCTACTTAAATTCCAATCACAAGACGTTTGTAAGGAGTTGAAATTGTAGAAGCTAACAGTGTCGATAGGTTAGGTCTGAATACTTTAGACCTAGCTGATATTATGATTGCTTTGCAGATTCGTATTCTCTTGACTCTCTTCAAATTCCAATGAGTTGTTGGAGATAGATGAATGTGAATAGAGTAGCAATCACGGCTGGCGTATTAGGTCTTGTCAGTGGTGCCCTTGTGGCTTGCTCACCCATTTCCCAAAATAACAGAGCTGCCATACAGGGTAACCGGAGTAATCAAGCTCCCAAACTAGGATCGGTCGCCGTGACCGTTGGTGACCTTGGTAACCCCTTCTTCGTCCTTATGGGTCGGGGAGCAGAGGCAGAAGCCAAGAAAATAGGCGGTAATGATGTCAAAGTTACCGTAGTTTCTAGTGGCTATGACCTGAACCAACAATTCAACCAAATGGAAAATTTCATTGCCGCAGGTACTGACGTGATCATCCTCAACGCGGGTGACAGTAAGGGAATTGCACCAGCAGTCGAGAAAGCAAAACTTGCAGGTAGTGTTGTCATTGCAGTAGATACGGGCGCTGAGGGAGGTGTAGATGCCACCATTACCTCCAATAATGTGCAAGCTGGACAAGTTGGTTGTCAGTACATCGTCGATCGCCTCAAGGGCAAAGGCAATATAGTTATTATCAACGGTCCTCCAGTTATCTCTGTCGTCGAGCGAGTCAACGGCTGTCAACAGATATTTGCTAAATATCCTGGTATCAAAGTGCTTTCTAAAGACCAGAACGCCGAAGGAAGCCGGGATGGAGGACTCAGGGTAATGAGTGATTTGCTCGCAACCTTTCCCAAGATAGATGCGGTTTTTGCCATTAACGATCCAACTGGCGTAGGAGCAGAACTGGCGGCTAGGCAGGCAAAACGCAGCGAATTTTTCATAGTTGGGGTTGATGGTGCACCGGAAGCAAAAGATGCGATCGCAGACAAGAACAGCTTGTTTGTTGCCACTGCTGCTCAAGACCCGCTAGGAATGACTAAAAAGGCGGTTCAGGTTGGTAACGACATTCTTTATGGCAAAAAACCTGCGAATCCCAACATTCTGATTCCGGTCAAGCTGATCACGCGAGACAACGTCAGCGAGTATAAAGGCTGGCAGTGATATAACATCCAACATTGCAGGAATCCCTCATGACAACGGATATTGCAGCCTCCCTTCCTAATGTACCGAGCACGACCCCAGTGCTGGAAATGCAAGGGATTACGAAACGATTTCATGGTGTACCCGCCCTCCAAAATGTCAATCTTACGATTTATCCAGGAGAGGTTCACGCCTTGATGGGCGAGAACGGGGCAGGCAAAAGCACATTGATGAAGATTCTTGCAGGAGCTTACATTGCTGATGAAGGCGAGATTCGCATCAATGGTAACCCTGTGAAAATTACCGATCCGGGTACGGCGCGACAAGCGGGTATTAATCTGATTTATCAAGAACTCAATGTCGCACCCAATTTAACCGTGACCGAAAATATTTTTATGGGTAGCGAGTTGCGGCGGGGTCAGTTTTTAGACCGCCAAGGTATGGAGCGTGAAGCACAGCAAGTCCTCCAAAGCTTGGGAGCCAGTTTTGCATCAAATGATGTGGTTGGCACTCTCTCTATTGCCGAACAGCAACAAGTGGAAATTGCGCGGGCGCTGAAAGACAAAAGCCGTATCTTGGTGATGGATGAGCCAACGGCTGCACTGTCTGACCGGGAGACTGAGCGGCTATTTGAAGTCATTCGCAAACTGCGCTCTGACGGCATTGCCATTATCTATATCAGCCACCGTATGGAAGAAGTGTATGCCTTGGCTGACCGGATTAGCGTACTGCGCGATGGTCAATATATTGGCAGTCTGACGCGGGATGAAATTTCTCCCCAGCGATTGGTGCAGATGATGGTCGGTCGTCCCATGCAGGACTTTTACGAACATCAGCGGCAAACAAACTTTGGTCCAGTGGTGCTCGAAGTCAGAAATATCAGCGACGGACGCAAGGTTGAACCTGCCAGCTTCGAGCTGCATGCTGGAGAGATTCTCGGTTTAGCGGGGCTGGTTGGTGCAGGACGCACGGAGCTATCTCGGCTGATTTTTGGTGCTGACCGCAAGGTTAGTGGTGAAGTCTTCCTGGATGGCAAAAAACTCAATATCAATACGCCCGGTGATGCCATTGCTGTCGGAATTGGCTATGTCCCGGAAGACCGCAAAGACCAGGGTTTGTTTCTGGAGATGAGTTCGCGTAAGAATATTGCCCTCAACAGGCTGAAGCAGGATGCAAAGGCTGGCATCGTTAACTGGCGTTCAGTCAATCAGATTGCAACGGAGGCGGTGGAAAACTTCCATATCCGGCTTGCCAATTTGGAAATCAGAGCGGTAGATCTTTCCGGAGGCAATCAGCAGAAGCTTCTCTTGGCACGCTGGCTAGCGATTAAGCCGAAAGTCTTGATGCTGGATGAGCCAACACGCGGTGTAGATATTGGTGCCAAAAGCGAAATTTACCGGATTATGAGCGAGTTGGCAGCACAAGGTATTGCTATTTTGATGGTTTCCAGCGAACTCACGGAGATTGTCGGGATGAGCGATCGCGTCCTAGTGATGCGAGAAGGGCAGCTGGTAGGGGAACTTGACGGCAGCCCTGGCAAAGAGATTACCCAAGAAAAGATTATGCACTATGCCACTGGAGCAGCGGAGGTACTAGGATCATGAGTCAAACCTTAAGACCTGTCAAAAATAGACCTGGAGAGCATCCAAAGTCGGCTCAGCGTAAATCAGCCAGCAATTTGCTTCAGGTTCTAGGAATTCTGCCTATTCTGGTGCTTATCTGCATCCTGTTTTCGTTGCTTACCCCCAACTTCCCCACACCGGGTAACGTCGTCAATATATTGCGCCAGGCATCAATCAACATTGTGCTGGCAACCGGGATGACGTTTGTGATTCTTACCGGAGGCATTGACCTTTCGGTTGGGTCAATACTGGGTGTTTCTGCCGTCGTTGCGGTGCTGGTATCGCTGATTCCAGGTCTGGGCTGGGCGGGTGTGCTTGCCGGTTTGCTGACAGGACTGCTTCTGGGGTTAGTCAATGGTGCTTTGATCAGCTTTTTGAATGTGCCGCCTTTTATTGTCACCCTAGGTTCACTTACGGCATTGCGGGGTGCTGCCTTTTTGGTTGCCAATGGGACAACTGTCATCAACCGTAACCTAAATTTTGCTTGGATAGGTAACAGCTATTTGGGTCCTATTCCGTGGTTGGTAGTGATTGCCCTGCTGGCTGTTGCAGCGAGTTGGTTTGTCCTGCGGCAAACTGTTTTGGGGGTGCAAATTTACGCTGTAGGCGGCAACGACCGGGCAGCACGCTTAACTGGTATCAAAGTCAATCGTGTGCTGCTGTTTGTTTATGGCGTCAGCGGATTGCTGGCAGGTTTGGCAGGAATTATGAGCGCCAGCCGCCTTTATAGTGCGACTGGTATGTTAGGTCAGGGTTACGAGTTGGATGCGATCGCCGCTGTCATTCTTGGTGGAACCAGCTTCACCGGTGGTATTGGGACTATTGGGGGAACCCTTCTCGGTGCGTTGATCATTGCCGTTCTCAACAATGGTCTGACCCTGCTGAATATGTCTTATTTCTGGCAACTCGTCGTCAAGGGTCTGGTGATTATTGTGGCGGTGACAATCGACCGGCTTCGCAGACGTTCTGGGCGTTAATGAAGAACACAGAACGCAGAACGCAGAACACAGTTGGGTTCCCACAAATAAAAACAGAAGACAAGGAAGACAAGGGAGAAATTGAATGAACTACAGATTTATCTGTGTCCATCTGTGTCCATCTGTGGTTCATTATTTCTTTGATATACCTTACTCCGGGTTGCAAGCCGCTATATTCTAAGTTCTGACAACTGTGTTCTGAGTTCTTTTTTGTTAAAAATCCAACATTCAAAATGGGATTGCTCAAGAAAAACTTATTTTTCAACCAAGTTTGCAATAGCTGTCGCCAAGAGAGCTGGCTCGACTGGCTTGGGAACATGAAGCGTGAAACCACTCCCTAATGCTTGTTGTTGAGCAGTCTGGGCTGCATAAGCAGTTAGGGCGATCGCCGGAATTTCTCCACCTTGTTCAGCTGGTAAAGACCTGATTTGACGAATCAGCGTATAGCCGTCCATTTCTGGCATTCCAATATCACTCACCAGCAAATCTGGCTGTTCTTCAACCAGTGATGAAAGCGCTTCATGCCCTGAAGCAGCTGCACGTACAGAAGCCCCATAAGCTTCTAGTAGGAAAACTAGAAAATTACGGTTATCTGGTTCATCATCCACAACTAGCACCCGCACTCCACTAAGATCTGGGCTATTACCATCTTTTTGAGTCTCACCTTCAATTGTCATCGAGGACTCAAGCATCAGAGGAAGCCTGACAGTAAAACATGCTCCCTTTCCCTCACCAAAACTTTCTGCTTGGACAGTTCCGCCATGCAGTTCAACCAAGTGGCGGACAAGGGGAAGACCTAATCCCAGCCCGCCAAACTTTCTGGAGTAGCTACTATCTTGTTGACGGAAGTAATCAAATACGTAAGGTAGAAAATCTGGTTTAATGCCTTTGCCTGTATCGATAACTTGAATCTGAGCATATGAGTTAACCGTGTCTAACCGAACTGTGACCTCTCCCCTAAAAGGTGTAAATTTAACAGCGTTAGAAACTAGATTCCACATGACTTGCTGCAATCGTTTGGGGTCGCCGAAAATCGGTCCTACATTCCTATCAAATACAGTCGTGATCTTAATTGACTTAGCTTGAGCAGCAAGAGAGACACTTTCGATAGCAGCAGCAATTGTGGTTTGCAAGTCAACAGCCATTGGATGGAGACTTAACTTACCGCGCAAAATCTTAGACACACTCAGCAAGTCATTAATAAGTTGTACCTGCAACGAAGCGTTACGCTCGATAGTTTCCAGAGCCTGATTTGTCTTATTTGCATCAAGCTTGCCACTCCGTAAAAGTTTCACCCACCCCAAGATGGGATTCAGGGGTGTGCGCAATTCATGAGAAAGGATAGCGAGAAACTCATCTTTGATGCGGTTGGCGACTTGAGCCTGTTCCAAAAGTTTATTTCGCTCTTGTTCGGCTCGCCTGCGTTCCGTGATATCTCTTAGAGAAACAAGATAAGCGGTTTCTCCTTGCCACTCAATTTCTACCACGCGCATTTGGGCAATTTTTTCCAAGCTACCGTTTGCGGCAGTGCTTTCTCTGTTGTATGGGTAAATATCAACCTCTGTGTTATCACTGCCAACAACAGGAAAGCCAAACAATTCACCCAATAGCTCTTCTTGCTTGCAACCAAACAGCTTTAGTGCTGCTGGGTTGATAAAACGTACAATACCCTGCCGATCCACCACCACAATGCCGTCAGCATTCTTAGCAATCAGCGTTTGCAACTGCACCGAAATCCTTTCCAGTGCAGCTTCGACTTGTTGCAAGCGATCTTCTTGTTTTCTGAGTTCTACTGTTTGTGCTTGTAGGCGTTGTTCTAAATCTTTCTTATGCAATTGTGATTGTGTTTTCTTAGCAAGTGCCTGCTTAATAACTTGGGGTAGGCGTGCTAGTTCATCTTTGGGTAGGTAGTCCGCTGCTCCTGCCTTGATGCACTTGACAGCAACAGATGCCTTATCTGTGCCATTAACAATCACAAAAGGGACATTCAACCCTTGTGCTTGCACTGTATGCAATGCCTCCAAGGCATCAAAATCATTTAAACTGTAGTCAGCAACGATCGCATCCCAACTAGAATTGAGATAAGTCAAGTAATCAGCTTGTGTTGCCACACACTGATAGTTCAGTGCAAAATCAGCCCCATTCATCAAAGCCAGAATATGTTCTGTAGTTTGGGGAGAGGTTAATAATAAAGTGTTGCATTTATCATCCACTTTTTTTAACTAGTCTTAGTAGACGGGTGATTATTATGAACAAATCTTAATAGTTATTGTTTCGGCATCATATCACCCAAAGACTTATGTTTCTCATTCTCCCTGTGGAAAGAGATTCGTCAGACGCTCCAATTCGCTTGGTTCTAAAGATACCGGATTCCCTGCGACAATACCCGTGATATTACGTAAAGGAGCGCCAATGTGCATACCCTCATTGTCAACTGTAAACTCTCGGATTTGCTTATCATGCTGTGAACCGCGCATTTTAATAACCGTTATTCCTCGGCGAATTTCCCCATAAACTTCAACATAGCGTAGTAATATAATGACATCAGTCGTTGTAGAGATATGAGCCTCTGAAGTTGAGGTGCCGCTGACAAGTGTCATCGGGGTAGTGGAGGTATACAGTGCTGTGATTTTCCGCTCTCTAACCATTGAGTTAAGACCAACAAGAAATTGCCGAAACCCTTGAGTGCTAGAAGCCCACTCCAATGCCGATAGACTATCAATTGCGACCCGATTTGGTTGAAATTCCTCGATAATCTCTTGCATTCTAATCAGGTGGTACTCCAGGGGATTTGTCTCTGGGTAGCGACAGACGACTCGCAATTTCCCATCTCGTTCCATTTGCCGGAAGTCAACACTCCAATTCAGCGCATTTCTAAATATCAGTTCTCGGTTTTCCTCAAAAGCAAACAGTATGCAGCGTTCGTTATTATTGACTCCAGCTGCAATAAACTCGGTTGATAGCAAAGTTTTACCTGTACCTGTGGCTCCTGACACTAGGATAATAGAATTACGGAAGAAACCACCGCTACACATAGTATCAAGTTCCGCAATGCCAGAGGTGATGCGGGTATCAGAACTACCACCCTCTCCTGTCTCGGTTGTGGAGAGGGGAATAATCACAATCCCTTTGTCAGAAAGGATGGAAAAAGGAAATTCTCCCTGTTGATGAGAACTGCCTCTATACTTAAGAATTTCTATAGTCCGTCGGCGTTTCTCCTGAGCGATCGCATTCCGTAGGATAATTACATTGTCAGCAACAAACTCCTCAACACCGTGAGTGCTAATCTCACCATATTCTTGAGAGCGCTCGGAAGTCACAACAACCGTACTTTCAATTTGTCCTAGTACTGAAGCAATCATGAATAGATCATTGCGGATGTGAGCTTTATCAGGCAAATAGGTAAAAATTGCACTCAGGCAATCCATAGAAACTCGCACTGCGTTCACCTGATTGATGGCATACTTAATGCGAGCAACTAAAGAATCAAAGTCGTATTCTCCACTAATTAAAGGCTTTTCGCCAGGTTGACCAGAGGCATCCACAAACACCCATTTGCCTTCCTCCTCCCATTGGCGGATATCCCACCCAAAGCTCCGCATATTTTTCCGTATACGCTGGGGAGATTCTTCAAAGGTGACAAACACGCCATTTTCGCCGCGTCTAATTCCCTCAGCAAGATACTGAGATGCAAATACAGTCTTGCCAGCGCCTGCGGTGCCAACTACCAATGTTACCCGACCTACAGGCAGTCCTCCTTCAGATAATACATCAAAGCCAGGAATTCCTGTGACAATCTTCTCAACGAAATCTTGTTCGTTTTCTTGATTCATCTCTACAATTTTGTTGTTGATTGATTAGTAAATAGAATACTACTGATTAGTATTACTTAATTATCCAGATGCCTCTGGGGAATATTAAGCCCTAACAAAACTGTTTGCATATCAGATAAATCACCGATAATTCGCACTTTCGGAAGAGGAAATTCCTTGATTAAAGTTGGGGTGACTAAAATTTTCTCAGCTTCAGCAACCTGTGGTTGCTCCAGCACGTCTATAATGACTATCTCATGTCTATTTTGCAGATGTAACTCACACAACTGAATCAAATTGGAGATGGCTCGCTGGGATCGGTCGCTGGCTCCTGTAACATACAGTTTGAGCAGATATTTATCACTCATTTGTCAGTCGAGTCACAACTTGTTAATTTATGTATTCACTTTTTATAGAGGTCATTATAATTTTTAATAATGTTAATTTTTTTCACACTAACGAAGTATTTCTGATAGTCAGTAGTTAGGTAGTTCTGACTTCATCACTCATCAAGCAATTTTCTGCTAATATTATTTGATACTTGCCTAAGCACTGGTTTTGTGATTTAATAAGGCTTGATTTGTTATGTAGTTTGGATTGATGATTAACTCTTTACTATAACTAGATACAAAATATTTGCTTAAATTTATAAAAAAATATTATCAATAAAATGTGAAGTGAAAAGCAGAATTCTTGTTAAGTATGTCGATTTTCTTTGAAATTCATCAATGCTACAGGATGTTGCATTGTCTGTGGAATTATTCATTTAATGATGCTACAGGGATGTTCTGATGGGAATTCAGGGTGCGGATCTGACCTCTCCCCTAACCCCTCCCCTTTTAGGGGAGGGGAATAAAGAACTCCCACTTCCCTCGTAGGGAAGGGGGTAGGGGGGTTAGGTCTTTTGAGAACACGCTTTGGAAATACGCATCAAAACTTTATCAAGTTCCTGCCTCACTTCTTCATTGTTAATTCTTAACAAACGTAGTCCCCGTGCTGACAAAACCTTGTCACGTTCTGCATCGTATTCAACTTGTTGTTCATGAATTTCTCCATCTAGTTCTATCACTAATGCAGCAGCGTGACAGTAAAAATCTGCGATAAATCCATCAATAATCTGCTGACGGCGAAAGTGAAAACCATTCAAACGATTCGCACGCAGATGTTGCCAAAGAATTTTTTCTTCTGCTGTCATTTGGCAACCAAGTTCTTTGGCACGTTGTAGTTTTGCAGAGGTTATGTTTTGTCCGATAACTATATTGCGAGTTCCCTCTTTTCTTGGTGGAGAGGGTTGCTTTTGTGTGGGGTTATTCATTCAGTAAGCATCATGAAAAATTTGTCTGTTTTATCATGGCTGACCTCTGTTTGACCTCTCCCCTAACCCCTCCCCTAAGAGGGGAGGGGAATAAAGAACTCCCACTTCCCTCGTAGGGAAGGGGGTTGGGGGGTTAGGTTTTTCGCTTATGTGGGAGGGTGCGATCGCCACTCTAAAAATGTGTTAAACCTAAGCTGCTTCCTTGATCAGGGCTTACATACATATATCAAATGTTTCCTGAACTCAAAACTCCTTTTATCGAGGCCAAACTTTCATCGCTATATCGGCTAAATATTCAGCACGAGTTTTAATTGCTTCTTCATTCCAGATATCTATTTTGCGGAAATACTGGTTTAAAGTCAAATTACTATCTCTTAAAAGAATTACTTTCTCTTCAAAAGGTCTGTTAGATAACTCAGGGTTATACCCTGTTAGTGTCAGGTTACCCAACGTGTGCAGCCATTTCTTTTGTACATTGCTATAATTAGCGCCTAACATTTGTTGCCACTCTTTACGTAAAGGGGACTTCTGCGGCATGATATGCTCAATAGTCAGTTTTTCAAACTCAACCCGCTCCTTGGTAACAAATTCCTCTATACTTTCTAATAGAAGCTTCACTCGGTCATTGGCACTTGAGCTTTTACTATATAAACTTCCCTGGATTATGGCATGACGGAATGAATCATCGTCAGGCCAGACTTGATTACCCTCAAAGCTTATAAGAACAGCACGTAACCCACTTATCAAATCATCAGGATTTTTTGCCTTTACTTGAGTGTATAAGTTGTTAAAAACAGTACCTAAAACTCTTGTAGAAACTCCTGTTAACCAACGGCGTACAAAGTATGATTCTAAATAACACAGAATTTTTTCAAAATCTTGAAGTGATAAGCGTTCTTCCTCGTACTCATGATAAATATTAAGGAGAAATATATGACAAGTGGTGAAATCTAACCTCATCAACCGCTTAAACCAACGCCTTAGCTTAGGTTTTGGTTCTTCATTTTCAAAATTCAAACGCTGATAATAGTTAGCGAACTGTACAAGGTTTTGTAACTCACCTTTGATACCTAATTCAGGTTGAGCAAAGCTTTTTTCCGATTTGTCAAAGCGCTTTTTAAGAGCTTTATAAACTTCTTTCTGATTAACTGCGTCTCCATCTTTACGTAAGTAGAACCAGAATGCGCTTGTTAATTCATCTGCATATTCCTTTTTGTCCATGTTAAGCTTAAATTTCTCTTGAAGAGGCAACCATTCACTTTTGTACACATCTTCTCGTTCTTCATCGGGTAACTTCATAAATACATAGTTACGAACCAAATCAGCCTGGGAGAGTTCTTCTCCCTTGTTGTTTAAGCTTTCAAAAATAAGGTATGGGTTATCGCTGTCGTCAGAAGTAATGTTTACTAATACTAAACGTTCTAACAGAATGGTTTTAAATTTTGCATAATCTAGGGAAATATCATCTTCATAGTCAGGCTTTTTAAACTTTCCTTCAAAAAATTTGTAAGCTTCATATATTTGTCCTTCCTTTTTAATATCCTTAGCCTGCTTGCTTTGAATAATACTCTTATATACCTCACGGTCATCCTGAGTAGGCAAAACTTTATAGATATCATCATTTTTTTTAAACTTATTTATCAAGTATAATTCTTCGACCTCTTGCGCCATATCCCGGTCGGTCTTTTTAAGATAGTTGCGTAATGCAGCCAAGACAATTGTCAGAGTTGTCAGACGTTGTTGCCCGTCTATAACAATAAATGGAGTAATACTGTCGGCTGTTCCGAGTACGGCTTGGGTTACTATTGGACCAAGAAAATAAAAACCTTGTACCTCCTCCTTGTAGAGACTCATCAAGTCTTCCCAGAGAGTCTCCCAGTTTTCTTTTTTCCAAGAGTAAGGTCGTTGAAAAAGCGGTATTTGAAACTGTTTACCACCTTCTAACAAGTTGCGGAGAGTAGTTTCTGATGCTTTCATTCTTACTTATCAATTCATGTGTAGTTCTATACAATCATAGACAGCCTTTTACATTCTTAAAGACTGACTTTAGATAGATTTACGTTAAAAAGCCCGCGTAGGCGGGCTTCGTTCGTATAGCCCCAGGCTTTAGCCTGCGGGCATAATATGGACATTTTTCTACTTCTTACTCGCCCCCGTAGGCATGCCCAAAATATCCTCAATTCTAGGCATCTCTTCCAACGAAATCACTCGTCCTTCATCCTCAAAACCGGCAATTTGATCAAAGTTCAAATACCGATACAAATTCTCAGCAAAAGGATGAATTTTATTCGCCACAATATCCAGATATTCCTGCAGTGTGGGAATCCTTCCTAACAGCGCACAAACTGCTGCTAATTCAGCTGAACCGAGATAAACTCGCGCATCTTTACCCATGCGGTTATTGAAGTTGCGCGTTGAAGTTGAAAACACAGTTGTACCATCAGCAACTCGCGCTTGATTACCCATGCACAAGCTGCAACCAGGCATTTCTGTCCG
The DNA here is from genome assembly GCF_963872035.1 of Scytonema sp. HK-05. Lineage (NCBI taxonomy): Bacteria > Bacillati > Cyanobacteriota > Cyanophyceae > Nostocales > Scytonemataceae > Scytonema > Scytonema sp. HK-05. The sequence goes on along the minus strand of NZ_CAWMYC010000136.1, from coordinate 41,682 downwards.
CGCACCTGCAGCACCAAAAATGGCATACACACCTTCATCTTTGAGTTGGTGTTCATCCATGCGAGTTGGTGGAGAAATCCATAGGCGAGTTTTCACTGCACCCGCGCCTTCTAACACCTTAGCAGTGGCGCGATAATGACCGATATTCGTCATACAAGAACCGAGGAAAACTTCTTGCACCGGATCATTGGCAACTTCCGATAACAATTTCACATTATCGGGGTCATTGGGAGCAGCAACAATGGGTTCTTTGATTTCGTTCAAATCAATTTCGAGAATTTCCGCGTATTCTGCGTCCGCATCGGCTTCCAAAAGCACGGGGTTTGCTAACCACTCTTCCATCTTGGCGACACGACGCAAAATCGTACGGGCATCTTGATAGCCGCGTGCTACCATGTTCTTCAACAGCGCGACGTTGGAACGCAGATATTCGGAAACTGTCTCAATACTCAGCTTAATCGTGCAACCAGCACAGGAACGTTCGGCGCTAGCGTCGGTGAGTTCAAAAGCTTGCTCAACTTTCAAATCTGGCAAACCTTCTATTTCCATTATCCGCCCAGCGAAGACATTTTTCTTGTTTTGCTTTTCTACCGTCAGCAAACCTTTCTGAATTGCTACGTAGGGAATGGCATTCACAACATCCCGCAGGGTAACACCGGGTTGCAATTCACCTTTGAACCTCACCAAAACAGATTCTGGCATATCCAAAGGCATGACACCCAACGCCGCCGCAAACGCCACCAACCCGGAACCAGCGGGGAAGGAAATGCCTAAGGGGAAACGGGTGTGGGAGTCGCCACCAGTTCCCACGGTATCGGGGAGTAGCATCCGGTTTAACCAAGAGTGGATGATACCATCACCGGGGCGTAATGCGACACCGCCACGAGAGGCGAAAAAGTCGGGCAATTCGTGATGAGTTTTGATGTCAACTGGTTTGGGATAAGCTGCGGTGTGACAGAAACTTTGCATCACCAAGTCTGCACTGAAACCGAGACAAGCAAGTTCTTTTAATTCATCGCGAGTCATTGGTCCGGTGGTATCCTGAGAACCAACGGTTGTGATGATCGGTTCGCATGATGTACCGGGATGGACACCGGGTAAACCACAGGCTTTACCCACCATTTTCTGTGCTAAGGTGTAGCCTTTGCCTGTATCAGCGGATTGCTGGGGACGGGTAAAGAGTGCTGTGGGTTCTAAACCCAGTGCAAGTCTTGTTTTATCGGTGAGAGTGCGTCCGATAAGCAGGGGAATACGTCCCCCGGCGCGGACTTCATCTAAGATGGTGTCAGGTTTCAGGGTGAAGGTGGAAATCACTTCGCCAGCTTCATTGGTGATTTCTCCTCTGTAGGGGTAGATGGTAATCACCATGCCGGTTTCCATCTTGGTGACATCGCATTGGATAGGCAAAGCACCAGCATCTTCGGCGGTGTTGAAGAAGATAGGCGCAATAGAACCGCCTAAAATATACCCGCCCGCCCGCTTGTTTGGTACATAGGGAATATCATGCCCCATGTGCCACAATACAGAATTAATTGCCGACTTACGGGAGGAACCAGTACCTACCACATCTCCTACGTATGCTACGGGATACCCTTTTTTCTTCAACTCAGCAATCGTTTGCAGCGCACCAGGCATTTTGCTTTCCAACATTGCCAAGGCGTGTAAGGGAATATCCGGGCGAGTCATAGCCTGGGGTGCGGGGGATAAGTCGTCGGTATTCGTCTCGCCAGGAACTTTGAAGACAATGACGTTGACGAATTCTGGTATCGTCGGACGAACAGTGAACCACTCAGCTTCTGCCCAAGAGTCTATTACGCGCTTGGCGAAGGGATTGGTTTTGGATAATTCCAAAATATCGTGGAAGGCGTCATACACCAGCAAGATTTTGCTTAATGCCACTGCGGCGTATGCTGCTATAGGTTCCTTTCCTTGTCCCCCCATCACTAGAGGTGTTTCCGAAGATGACGATACCGATACGGTAGGAGTTTGTAGCAGTTCGATTAATGATTGGACGTTGTAGCCACCCACCATTGTGCCTAGCAATTGCACTGCTTCGATGGGGGAAATTAAGGGGCTGGTGATTTCCTCTTTGGCAATGCCGGTGAGAAACCCAGCTTTGACATACGCTGCGGGATCAACTCCAGGGGAAACGCGATCGCGCAACAATTCCAGTAATGTATCCTCTTCACCCGCAGGCGGATTTTTCAGTAATTCGCACAATTCAGATGTTTGATTTGCATCTAAAGGCAGGGGGGGAATTCCTAGTGCGGCTCTTTCAGCAACGTGTCTGCGGTATGATTCCAGCATTATCTTCTCCAAGTAGTCAGCCAAAAATTTATTCTGTGTTTACAATCACTTCCCATTCTTTATGGGTCGTTTTTCCAGATTGTCGAGAACGGACAACTAGTCTCCCTTGGTTAAGTTTTTTGTCTAGCAAGGACTTATAATTATCACTGGTTAGCGCCCTAGCTAGTCAAGTTCTTTCCAATTAGCTATGATTGCTGGCGATTCTTTATTGAGTTGTCCACCTATTTATAAGATAGGATATTTGACTTATCCGTTGCATAGCACCGCTATTGTATATGCCCGAAACTTACACCGTTGAAATTAACCACCAAGGCAAAACTCATACTTTGCAAGTCAGCGAAAATCAAACCATCCTATCAGTTGCTGATGCAGCTGGTTTAGAGTTACCGAGTTCCTGTCATGCTGGTGTTTGCACGACTTGCGCTGCCCAAATTGTCTCTGGGACTGTGGATCAAAGTGATGGTATGGGCGTGAGTCCAGAACTACAAAAACAGGGCTATGTATTGCTTTGTGTCGCTTATCCTCGTTCCGATTTAAAAATTGAAACCGAAAAGGAAGAAATTGTTTATCAGTTGCAATTTGGTAAATAATGTAGAGACGCACCATGGCAAGCCAGCGCTGCAGGAGGGTTTCCCTCGTGCCGGCTCTGGCGTCGCGTCTTTAGATAAGTCAGGAGTAAAATAATGACAACCCATTTTATTACCGCAGAAATTGACCTACAAGAAACTCCCACAGAACTGCAAAAAGTCATTGAAGCAGAGTTGAAAAAACAGGGAGAACCTTTGCGGTGGGCAATTACATCTGTGGATGTTGAACAACAAGCATGCACTGTTGAAGCTGTTGTCACCACAGAAAGCTAATAGCAAATAGTGTATTTTAACGGTTAGTAGTTAGTCGATAGTTGATAGTAAAAACAACTAAGAACTAACAAATGTACAGACGCGCCATGGCGCGTCTCTAACAAATGTACAGACGCGCCATGGCGCGTCTCTAACAAATGTACAGACGCGCCATGGCGCGTCTCTAACAAATGTACAGACGCGCCATGGCGCGTCTCTACAACTAACAATTTCTTTTGACTTGAAATTTTTGAATTTATTTGTGCGTCCATATACCGCTATCTTAATTGTTCCTACTGGCGTTGGGGCAGCAATCGGGGGTTATGCAGGAGATGCATTGCCAGTTGCAAAAGCTTTCGCACAGGTTTGCGATCGCCTGATCACTCACCCCAATGTCCTCAATGGCGCTATTTTATACTGGAACTTGTCCAACACTTTCTACGTTGAAGGTTACGGGCTTGACAAATTTGCCGCTGGATGCTGGGGTTTGCGTCCAGTCCACCAAAACCGCATAGGTTTAGTTCTTGATCAAGCAATTGAACCAGAGTTACGGCACAGACACCTGCAAGCAGCGGATGCAGCCAGAGCAACTCTGGGATTATCCTTAACAGATTATGTCATAACTGACGCACCGTTAAATGTAGAATTACGAATAGCAACTTCTGGGGCAAGTTGGGGAACGATAGGCAACCCAGATAGTTTGTTACGGGCGGCGGAAGTTCTGATAAAGAGGGCGGGGGCAGAGGCGATCGCCGTAGTTGCTCGTTTTCCCGATACTCTTGATGAAGTTGCCGATCAAAACTACCGCCACGGTAAAGGAGTCGATCCCATCGCTGGTGCAGAAGCCGTAATCAGCCATTTGGTAGTGCGAACTTTTCAAATTCCTTGCGCCCATTCTCCCGCATTCTTTCCCCCATCTCTAGATCCAAATTTATCTCCTCGTTCCGCTGCCGAAGAATTAGGCTACACTTTTTTACCAAGCGTGCTTGTTGGTTTGAGCCGCGCACCCCAGTTTATTCCCAAAGCGTCTGATAAATTGTCTGATTTTGGTGACATTTGGGCAAACCAAATTGATGCGGCGATTGTACCAGCAACTGCTTGTGGCAGTAGCGCCTTGCTGAGTTTAAGTCACAGTAGGCGATGTCAAATTATTACCGTGGAGGAAAATCAGACTCAGGTACGAGTTCGTCCGCAACCTTTAGGGATAAAATCAATACAGGTGAACTCTTATTTAGAGGCAGTAGGTGTATTAGTTGCCCTGAAAGCAGGCATTAACCCATCTGCTCTTAGCCCAAATATATCTCCTTTACGGTCATTAACTATTTAATTCTCTCCATTTCCCCATCTCCCTTGTCGTCTACTCCTGGTGGTATCCCGTGGCACAACAGCAGAAGCAAGAGCCAGAAATCCCTTATTTGACACGCACTCAAGTGCTGGTGGCGATGGGAGCGACTGCAATTCTTTTGTGGATAATCGCTAAGGTGTGGCTGCAATTTGGTCGCTTTTCCTTAATGTCATGGCGCTGGCACGAGACAGAGTTGCTTTGGGGGGTGTTGTTGGGTTTATGCATCACCGCCTTGAGTGGCTTAGCTTATCGCCTATGGCCTGACTACCGTAGAAGTGCCAATTATTACTTAGAAATGGTACTAAAACCCTTAGCTTTGCCAGACTTGATATGGCTAGGGTTACTACCAGGATTGAGTGAAGAATTGTTATTTCGGGGTGTGATGATACCAGCCTTTGGATACGACCATTTCGCTGTGATCCTCTCAAGTGTTTGCTTTGGTGTATTACACCTGAGTGGTTCCCAACAATGGCCCTATGTGGTTTGGGCAAGCATTGTCGGATTATTTCTGGGTTATAGTGCTCTGTTGAGTGATAACTTATTGGTGCCAATTGTTGCTCATATCATTACCAATTTGATTTCCAGCTATTTTTGGAAGATTGGGCAGTCTCAGATCATTAAAAATTAAAAATCAAAAATTAAAAATTACACTGCTTTTCAAATGTTTATCCCACAAATCTTTGCGTGGGCATTAGACCTCTTGCATAAATATTATTATTGTCTGACGCAAAGACGAGGTAGCCGCGTGGTGAGCCAGCGCGAATGACGGTGAGTCCAGCGCGAATGACGGCTTTCCCGACCTACTAGGCGACTGGCGTAAGCGCAAAGCGCAGGCTCCGCCAACGCGAAGCGTGTCCGTTCGCGCAGCGTGCCCGCAGGGCGAACGGACATACCCGAAGGGCTTTCCCTCTCCTGTCGGAGACGCTACGCGAACGTGCCGGCTCTGGCGTCGCAAAGAAGAACACCAAGAAAACGAATGAGTGCAAGAAGTCTATTGCCCATAAAAAGCCAGGGGGAAATCGAAGTCCTTAGTCATTAGTTATTAGTCATTAGTACGTTTTATGCCTTCGGCACGCTGCGCGAAGGCGATTATTGTGCTTTATTATACGTCGGACTCTTGACCAATGACGCCGGACTAAGACGCTTAACGAGAAATCATCCCACCCCGCGCGTGGGATGGGCACATCAAGCCGTCTTTTTGTAAAAATAGCAAACGAAACTATAAATAAACACATATACACAGACAAATTATCTGCGTGCAGATCCGGTTCCAAATAGACCGAAATCTGATTTTTACCAGAAATATATTACTTTCTACCTTTCGATAGATCCTTATATAGGAAAATGTCCATAAAGCTAAATTCCCAAGAATGACTGAAAAAAATATAAATTTTAGTGAACAATTTGATTTTTTACTAAATCACTCTTGACAAAATCTAGGATTCTATAATAAAACAAAACAGTACATTCATATACAGAGTTTAGTTAAAACTTGTCTTCCAGATAACTTCTGATTTATCAAAATCTTTTGATGAAAAAAGAGTTAGTGGTTGGCATCTTCAACTAGCAGATATTGCAGTTAAGTTTAACTGTTGCTATTTTTACACCCTTGAAGCTGTTTTCAGACTTTTTGCAACACCACTTCATCACCCTACATTTCTGGAGGATAAGTTATTAAACAGTTAGGTAGAATTCATGAAAATAATCAAAACTTATGCAGAGGAGTTTTGTATTATTTATCCATATGAGACCATATGAGATGAATAGTAGAACATGATTCTATCTGTGCACAGATATCAAAATAGCCTGTGCAATTCTTGGGTCATAGCGGTTTTCAGATCTGGTGGGCATTGCTCATCAAGATCTCAAATGTCCATCATATAAGCTTTTAGAGCAATGCCCCGTTCGCGGAGCGTGCGCTTTGCGCTCAGTTCCCGCTTGTTGGGAAACCCCGAAGTTTGCCCGGAGGGAAACCAACGCCAGTCGCCTGCTGTCGGGAAACCCTTCCGTTCGCGTAGCGTGCGCTTTGCGCTCAGTTTGCCCGGAGGGAAACCCTCCTTGCAACTTCTCTCCGCCTGCAGGACTTCTCTCCACCCTACGATAGCTACTTTTTCCCCTGGTAAATGTCATTTGTAGCTTTCATAACAGGGGGTAGTTAAACCTGATTATGGATGGTCTTTTCAAGGAATGTAATATTTTTGCTGCCCACTGTTGTTAATTAGGTGAACAACAGCTACCTGTCTGATGTGCTTTTCAGGCAAATTGATTCTGCGTCTGTAAAAACTGAGCGTAAGAGATTTCAGAACAGATGTGGAAGCATTTGTCCACCTGCTTGAATTTGACAATCACTGGCTTAAATTATGTCACAAAATTCCGGTCAGGATAAGGTTTTTGAAATTTCTGACTTTTCTGAAAGCAAGTTTTTAACCCCTTGTCAGCGTCAGGTTTTGTTGAAGAATTTGCAAGCTAATTTGCAACCAGAATACCGTCGGAGGATAGAAATTATGTTGCTGGCAGATGTGGGGAAATCGCAAACCCAAATCTGTAAGATTTTAGGTTGTTCTCAGGAGATGGCGCGGTATTGGATCACCGTCGCCCAGGTAGGTTTGGCAGACAAATGGCAGGAACGACCGATAGGTAGACCGAAGATTGTGAACGACCAATATATCCAAAGGTTAAAAGAATTGTTTAGTCACAGCCCGCGTAAATATGGCTATGCATTTAGTTGTTGGACATCTCAATGGTTAAGCAAACATTTAGCAACTGAATTTGGAATTGAAATTAGCGATCGCCCACTGGGAAGGCAAGCATTACATCGTCGTCTACGAAATCACTCCTAAACGGGTGATTGTCGCCGATCCTGCCATCGGTCAACGCACCCTCACTTATGCTGAGTTTAAAGCAGGGTGGACTGGTTATGCCTTATTAGTGCAACCGACAGCAGAACTCAAAGAAAGCCAAGAAGCGAATACACCATTCTGGCAATTGTGGGAGTTAGTCAAACCACATGGGCAAGTCCTGCTGGAAGTCTTCATCACTTCGGTATTTATCCAGGTGTTTGGACTAGTCACGCCTCTGTTCACCCAGTTACTGTTAGACAGGGTGATTGTCCAAGGTAGTACCCTCACCTTAACTGCCATTGGGTTAGGGTTGCTGATTTTTGGTTTGTTCCGCGTCGCCATGAACGGACTACGACAATACCTGCTAGATCATACAGCCAACCGCATTGGAACAGCGCTGATGGTAGGTTTTATCAAACATACCTTCCGCCTTCCTCTAGCCTTTTTTGAGTCGCGTTACGTCGGCGATATTGTTTCTCGCGTTCAAGAAAACCAAAAAATTCAGCGTTTCCTGACTGGCGAAGCACTGTCAATCATTCTTGATTTACTGACAGTGTTTATCTATGTGGGTTTGATGTTTTGGTATAGCTGGCAGATGGCATTGTTAGTGCTGTTGATTGTACCGCCATTTTTTATTCTGGCGCTGGTTGCCACACCTTTGTTCCGCCGCATCAACCGTGAAGTTTTTAATGCCGGGAGCAACGAGAACAGTTATTTAATTCAAGCCCTGACAGGAATTCGCTCGATTCGCTCAATGGCAATTGAACAAACGGTGCGCTGGCATTGGGAAGAACTGCTAAATAATTTGATTAAAAAAATGTTTGGCGCACAAGTCATTGCCAACCAACTGCAAGTTTTCAGTTCTACCATCGAATCAGTGGCAAATACAGGATTACTGTGGTTTGGAGCATGGCTGGTGATTCACAACCAACTGACAATTGGGCAACTTGTAGCCTTCAATATGTTGTTGGGTAATATCATTCATCCTTTCCAACGCTTGACAGTACTGTGGAATCAATTACAAGAGGTGATGGTTTCCACCGAACGGATTAATGATGTTCTAGAAGCGGAACCAGAAGAAGACTTACAACATCAACCACGCCAATCTTTGCCAAGACTGCGGGGTTACATTCGCTTTCGGGATGTGACTTTCCGCTATCACCCAGAAAGTGATATCAACGTACTGGAAAACCTCAGTTTTGAAATTCAGCCTGAGCAAACTGTAGCGGTTGTAGGGCGTAGCGGTTCCGGGAAAACAACCCTTTCCAAGCTGATTTTAGGTTTATATACCCCGACAAATGGCAAAGTATTGATTGATGGTCATGATGTGACGAGTCTTCAGATGCGATCGCTACGACAACAAATTGGTGTTGTCGATCAAGAAACCTTTTTGTTCGGCGGTACGATTCGGGAAAACATTAGCATCGCTCACCCAGAAGCCACTTTAGAAGAGATTACCCAAGCGGCGAATCTAGCAGGGGCTTCGGAATTTATTCAGCAATTACCTATGGGTTACGAAACCCAAATCGGTGAAGGCGGCGGAATGCTCTCTGGTGGACAACGTCAACGTCTAGCAATTGCTCGTGCTTTACTAGGTAATCCCCGGTTGTTAATTTTCGACGAAGCAACCAGTCACCTCGATGCAGAATCAGAACGCATCATTCAAAACAATTTGAAAACAATTCTCCAAGGACGTACCAGCTTGATTATTGCCCATCGACTTTCTACCATTCGCAATGCTGACTTGATTCTGGTATTAGATCAAGGTGTGTTGGTGGAAAGCGGGACTCACAAGGAATTAATCGCCAAAAAAGGTCATTACTACTACCTCAATCAACAACAACTTGCTCAAGTAGGTTGACAGTATTCCTTTGATCACAAACTATGCCTCATCCATCCAATAATTCATCATCACCATTCACCCCAACCGATGATCAGCAACTGAGCACTCCACTTAATTCAGTTGAGGAAAATAATGCTGTAGCAGTTAATGCCAAAGATTGGTTTTACGGTACAGAGGAATTACTAGATGCTTTACCTCGTCTTTGGACGCGTTCTTTGCTGTATTTGCTGATAGGTTTTAGTGCGATCGCCTTACCGTGGGCTATGCTGTCTCAAGTTGATGAGACAGGAACTGCTAGAGGACGTATCGAACCACTAGGCGCAACGCAAAGATTAGATTCTCAAGTCACCGCCAGTATCACTGCTGTTAAGTCCCGATTTTTGACGTTTTCTTTTGCCTTTAGACTTGCGAGTCATCCCTTTAATATTTAACTTTTCAGTCGCTACCAAGCTATTACAGCTAACTATTTGTGTAGAGACTTTAAGCCATAACATATCGACTTGTCTGTTATCTTAAAACGGTAGCATCTTGAAAGCGGATTGACAACTATGAAGCAAGTGACAACGCGAATATCCGATAGGGAATTTGAACACCTGCAAAAATATTGCGAGATCTCAGAAAGAACTCAGTCAGAAGTAATTCGTAATTTAATACGAAAATTGTCAATCAAAGGGGCATTGAACCCCATTGATTGACCGCTATACGAACCCAGTCCGCTTCGCTGAGACTGGGGACTGCCGCGATGAGCGTTCAAAGGAGCATTTTGCGATTGTCCAGCAAGGGCGAATCGCAAAAAGCGCCCTTGCCTCCAACCGCACTCCGTGCAGTTAGTTGCCCTGTCCCTCTGGGACAGGGGGCAGGTTTCTAGAAAATTGCCGTGGCAAGAAGAGCGATCGCCTGTGGCAAAATCCGATGTTCCTGAACTTGAATCCTAGCGTGGAGCGTTTCTGGTGTATCATCAGGTAGCACTGGCACGGCTGCTTGCATCACAATCGGACCACTGTCCATCTCTAAACAAACGAGATGCACAGTACAACCAGTAATCTTCACCCCAGAGGCAAGGGCTTCTTCTACTGCACGCCCACCCTTAAAACTGGGTAACAAGCTGGGATGGATATTGATAATCTTGTCAGGAAACGCATCGATGAAAACTGACGTTACCAGTCGCATCCAACCTGCCATAACTACCCATTCCACATCATACTGCCGCAAAGTTTGCACAATTTGCTCATCCAATTCTTCGCGGCTTTTGTAGTCGCGGTGATTAAGAAGCACAGCAGGGACAGCCCACTTTGCTGCCCGGACTGCGGCATAAGCATCTGGATTGTTGTAGATTAAAACTTGAATTTGGGCGTTTAGTTGCCCATCTTTGATTGCTTGGGCAACAGCCTCAAAATTACTGCCATTCCTAGAAGCCAAAATTCCCAATTTCAAGGGAGATTGTGTCCCAAGTGTGTCAGCACTTATATCGGGAGAAACCAGGCTAGGGGAGACAGCGCCGTGGGCGGGTTTCCCGACTTGAGGCGACTGTCGTGTAGAATCAGGGCGAAGCGTCATAACGGCAGGGAGGATGAATCAGTAGATGCCAAAAATATATACTACTAAGTCGTGGTTAGATAATGATACAGTTGCCGCCTGGATTTTTCTCACTCCCGCAGTGATTTTTCTGGGCATCTTTATCCTTGGTCCTATTGCCTATTTGTTCTTCCTCAGCTTCACTGCTGGTAATTTCAGCTCAACAGGTGCTTACTGGGTGGGACTTAAAAATTATTGGCGCTTGCTTCTCAATCCTGATTTTTGGCAAGTTCTTGGTAACACTTTTTATTTTACAGTTGCTACGGTCATTCCCAGTCTCGTTATTCCTTTAGGACTGGCAGTGCTGTTAAACCGTAGCATAGCATTGCGCGAAGCCTTGCGAACCACCTATTTCCTACCTTCAATCATTTCTCTGGTAGCCGCAGGTTTAGGGTTTCGCTGGTTGTTTCAACCCGAAGGACCAGTGAACGCACTATTAAATAGTATTGGCATTTCGTCAATTTCCTGGCTAGGAGACACCTTTTGGGCAATGCCAGTACTCATTATATTAAGTATTTGGAAACAATTGGGTTTCAATATGGTCGTGTTCTTGGCAGGGTTGCAAGCAATTCCTCCGAGTCGTTACGAAGCGGCGGAACTTGATGGCGCGAATTCTTGGCAACAATTTTGGCATATTACCCTACCCGGATTACAACCCACTTTAATATTTGCCACAGTCACGACTGTGATTTTTACGTTGCGGAGTTTTGAACAAGTTTATGTAATGACTAGTGGAGGTCCTTTGAATTCTACTAATTTACTGGTTTATTACATTTATCAAGAAGCCTTTGGTCAATTTGATTTTGGTTATGCAGCCGCCGCCGCAACTGTACTCTTAGCAGTAACGCTGGTGCTAGTGTATTTGCAGTTGCGAACTTGGGGTGACGAAAGTTAGGAATTATGAATTACAGCGCTTCTTCTTATGATTACACTACAAATCGTAGGGTGGGCATTGCCCAGAAAAGTTTATGTGATGCGCATTTGAGATATTATGCCGCAATGCCCACCTTACAGAAAACCGCTGTATGAATCATCAAAAGTTTCATAATGCATAATCTAAAATTCATAATTTATATGATACCTGCTCTTCTCTTGCTGGTTCTTTTGCTTGTTCCAATTTACTCAATGTGTTCAACGATAGAAAACCGAAACCAACTTTAGAGGCAATATCTAGCAGCGTGTAAAACATTGTCTCAGAACCCTGACCGAAACTGCTGAAGCCTTCTGGGCTAAGAATCCATACAATCGGATAGAGTGTCCACAGCACGAGATGCACAGTTACTAGCTTGCGAAATGCTTGCTTTGATCTGGGATGTTTGCGTTCAGCTTGAACACGGTAGGGCTGCACCAGCAAGTAGATAATTGCTAAGTAAGCAGCGCAACTCACAATATACCAAATGTAGCTCATTGGTTTGGGTGTAACTGTAGCAACGAACCCAGTCGCCAGCATATAGGCGTTTGCTCCCAATAAGCTACCTGTAATAGGCAGACTCGTTTTTCCTAAAAAAGTTAAATCTAGCAGCAACAGCGGCGTGGAAAAAAACCAAGTGAGAAATCTTACCCAATAGGTTGGACGACCATTGATAATATTAACTCCTAGACCGAATGCCATTGCTAGATACAGTCCAGCAGCAATCAAGCAAATGAAAAAATTTAATGTATACAGTATTTGCCATCGCTCATTTTTAGCATTATGTGCGCCGAACCCGAAAAAAACACTTCCTAGTGCCATGCTAATGACACCAATCCACAGCCAAGTTTGAGTCATGTAGAGTTTTTAGCTTTTCAGTAATTATTGACTTTTGTAAATATTGCTTGCAATTATCCCAGTATTGCAATTTAAAAAGATGCTTCTAAATGCGTATTTTCAACTTACCAAAATATGTATTCCAATAGGATTTAAAGATTATCAAAATACTATCAAAAGGTAGATTATGTTTATTAACTACATCACCTTAATGTTAATTAATTTGGTAGCAGGGCTGTTTCTGCTTGCCGGTTACGTATATTTTGGTCTGAATCGCACCAATCAAAAACGTTGGGTTCCTGGCTTTGGTATGACAGGGGCGATCGCACTTGTTACCGGCTTACACATGATTTTCACTTGGCCCGTGACTGGAAGTTACAATATTGCTTATGGCGAAACAACAGTTTTGTTTGGGATTTTGTTTCTCGGTACTGCGATCGCATTAGCCCAAGGTTGGGATTTACTGACAGTAGCAATCTATGGCTTCTTCGCTGGACTTGCAGCCATTGTAATTGGTGTACGCATCATTAACCTGGGTTTGACAAAGAGCCCGTTATTATCAGGAATCGGATTTATCCTTACAGGGTTAGGAGGAGTATTTGCAGCACCAACACTGTATTTCCAATCGATACGCACCTTGCGGATAATTGGCGCAATAGTACTGGTAGCTGCTGCTTTAATCTTCGCTTTCACAGGGTATCTAGCTTACTGGGGACATCTTGCTAATTACTCCAATTGGAAGCCCTTACCCATGCAAACACCTTAATCGGTACTGAGTTGTGAGTACTAAGTAATCTGTTCTAAGCCCATCCCCTAAACACAACTTTAGTTATTTGCTAAAATATCAAGCTTTCGTGACCTTTATCAAAGTATTTTGACACAAAAAAGGACTCTCTCGCGCCTATATTGAGCCTCTTACCGATTTTTCGGAATTTTTTTGAGATTTTTACTCAGCATATCTACTTCTGGGGTGTAATTTCAAAAATACAATGATTTTCAGTATCTCCAGTTTGGATATATTACACCCAAAGGTCAATACCATGAAAAACTTTACTGAAAAACAGGAATTCATTTTCAGTCAAATTACAGATCAATGTTTTCAACAAAGGGACTTAAGTGGATGCGACTTAAGTGGAATCGACTTGAGAGCAGTTGATTTAAGTGGAATTAATTTGATAGGAGCAGATTTGCGCTTTGCAAATCTCAGTGGCGCTGTCCTCACAGGTGCAAACCTAAGTGGCGCAAATTTAATGCAAGCCAATCTGCAGGAAGCTTATTTGTATGAAGTTTCTTTGTGTGAAGCTAACTTAACTGCTGCTGATTTAACCCATGCAAATTTGTGCGGGGCTTTTTTATGGCGAGTGAAATTATGTGCAAGTAAGCTATGGGGAGCTTCCTTGTGTGATGCTGATTTAAGCGAAGCCGACTTAACCGAAGCTAAATTAGTTGAAGCATCGCTCATCGAAGCCAATTTAGTGAGAGCCAATCTCACTGGCGCACAGCTATGTGGAGCGATGCTGCTAGAAGCAAATTTGAATCAAGCTAACTTAACTGCTGCTGACTTAACATGGGCAAATCTCATGGAAGCAAACTTGAGTGAGGCAAACCTTTGGGAGGCAAATTTGACGAATGCAAAACTACAAGGTGCTATCATGCCTGACGGAACAATTCACCAACCTCAAATATTCTTTTTTTAATTCAGGGAAAGTGACTCGTCTTTAGTGTAGAGACGTGACGCCAGTCGCCTACGGAGGGAGACCCTCCTGCAGCGCTGGCTCGCCATGGCACGTCTCTACAAATAGTTGCCAAATAGTTAAAATTCTCGTTGCGAGAAAATAAAGATAGCTATTGCTAACAGTAAGATAGTGTATATTAAGGCATAGCCAGCATTTAAAATGAGTGAGAGCGTGTCAGGCAGCGCGGCTAAACCATACACAGCTTCATTTTTCAAATCTAATCGAGATAAATCTGGCAAGATAAGATACAAAGCTTGAGTCATCCGTTCAATGCTAGGGTTGCTACTCTGACGACTCAGTTGTAGTAGATCTTTGGTAAAATTACCCATGAGATACACTGCAAATGTTAAAGCTGTTGCTAACAAAGAACTAGTCAACACACCCAAGGTCATCGCGACAGCAGTTATTAAGGATAACTGTAAAAAGAGAAAAATTGCGGCAAGAAGAAGACTTGCCACAGGATAAGGAATATTTTTAAATTGCAAAAATCCTAGGTAAATCACCGTCATGATGACGATGAGTACGGCTAGCACTGCTAATAAACCAAAGTATTTACCAACAATCAATTCACTGCGGCTTAAAGGTTTGGCAATTAATAGCAAAACAGTGCGTTTCTCAATTTCTTTGTTAATCAATCCTGTGCCAACAAATATAGCAACAATTAAGCCCAGAAAACTCATTACCGCCAAACCAAAGTCTAAAAACATTTTGTCCTGTGTGGTTGCGGCAAATTCAGGAAGTAAGAGCAGGGCGGCTGCGAGTATTAAAGCATAAAAACCAATAATGTAAAGGATGCGATCGCGCACCACTTCCCGAAACACATTGCTTGCCAATACAAACACTCTGCCAAAATTCATAGGAAATTCGTCATTAGTGATTCTTCCCCAATACTCGCGCTCGTCGCAAAGCGTCCCGTGAGGGATACGCTCTCTACCCCCATCCCCCTCATCTCTTCACTGCTGTGGTGGTGGTGAACCTGCAAAAAATGAAGTTTTTCTTTCGCACTCAATTTCAGCGATTGTATTTCTCTGCTCCGCTTTCCTGCCTGTTTGAGTGGAGGTACTTCCAGACTCTACCACCGGATCAACTCGACAGGATTTTACTAGGTAATATCCACGGGGATTGGAACTAGGACCCTTCCAGATACTTAGTAAATCCAGTTTGTATCCGTCCTTGACACCGGATATACGCGGTTCAACGCCCCATAAAGACCTTTCTTCATATTCTGCCAAGTTTGTTTGTATGACTTGCCTGCCTAAGTTGCCCACTCTTTGTCTAGCATCGATTAACCACTGCTCTACTTGCGACCAGGGTTGTCCAGCTATTTGTGCTTCCACTTGCGAAGTCAGTTTATCTAAAATTAAAACGCCGTTTTTTGGAATTTTGTCAGTGGGTTGTGTTTTGACAACAAAGGCACTGTCCTGATAATTATCTACCAGCAGACTGGGATATTCGTTTATCCAATTATCTGTCACAAAATAGAATTGTAACCAGCAACTGATTACCATAGAACTGCCAACTAACATAATGATTTTTTGGCGGTCTTCTATCTTCGGAAGTTGAGCTTTTGCTTCTGTACCAGTTCCTTCAAAAAATTCTGGAATTGCAGTAATGACTGCCGAAATTGTTGGCCAGAGAACAATTGTTCTTGGTGTAAAAACATCTTCTTGATTACCAAAGGCAAAAACACTGACTAAGAACCCAGTGATCACTGACCCTATTGGCATATTGGTACCAGGAATCAGTAACGGATTGTCTGTCGTATACCAAGCAGTACCAAAAATTAAAAATAACCAACCACAAAATGAAATTAGATCTTTTATATAACCTGCAGAAAGAGATGACATTAACCCAGAAAAAATACTGAGATAAATTAAAGTCTGCCAGGAATAAGCTCTCGGCGGAATAAATATCTTTTTGAGTCGCTCGTAAACGTCTTCAATAATTCCAAATAAACCAAAAACATCTCTCAATATTTGCATAGTTTCTCCTTTATTTATGGCTGCTCATTATTGAATCATTATGAAATATCAATTCATAAAACTGAATATTTTTACGTATTTACCGAACGAATAAATAAAATGATTGCTATCAAACTATAGCTGAGCGCATTCCCTATAAGTATTGTGGTTACTACATTGGTATTTTGCCATTTACTCTTAAAAGCACGACGGGAATTACGCCGTTGTTGAATTGGTTGAGGTTCCGGAGCAGCTTTTTTGAGTTCACTTAATGACATTAACAAAATTCTCAACAAAAAATACTTAACTAAAAAAGTCCCAAAGAAAATTATAAAAGCCGTTAAAATCATTAATGTTTGTATATTTGGGGCTTGTAAGCGATTGAAAAAAATAAAATTTATTAATTCTGATTTGATTTGTGGAGGCAACACTGGATCGAGAAAGAAAAATATGATCCAACCAATGACGTTGGAAAAAACATTGATAGATACGGCATAAAAAGCACTCGTCTTTTTGTCAAATTTTAGCCTTGTATTTAAGACATACGCTTCTAGAGGAATTGCTACTAGTAAAAATAAAAAATTAAACAAAATTGCTCCAAGGGGAAAAATGCGGGGAAGTGGAAGTTCAGGAATTTCAAACATAAACAAGTCATCGCTAAGGTGTAACTTTAAGAGAGTATAACCGTAATACTGAGCGTGTTGCGGGCAATTATCTCATCTTATTTCGCGAGAGACCCCACATAGGCGCGGATCTTGGTGGGGAGGGATAGCGGTCAAGTTTAATCGTTCGTTCGCGTAGCGTGCGCGAAGCGCATTGCCATTAAACTTGACAATTTACGAGATGGCAGCACGATCAAACCCGTGCAACGCTTTCCCAGTCGGACTTTGTTTTTACTGAATTGACCTAACCGTTTCCAGCTTTGGTCAGATACAGAAACTTGTTTTTCAGTGTCACCGCTCACCCAGCCCAGGTAAGTCTTTTTCCCTTGAGTAGCTTGAACCAAATCGCCTTTTCTGAATCCGTGACGGGTTATAGTACCGCCATACTTGCGCCTAACTCCACCCTTTGCGGGAAGCATGAGATGCAGTTGACGACGCGATATTGGAGGACGGCGAATGATTGTAAATGGGGCGGGTGTTACAGTGACATCCCCCTTCCATCCCATTGATTGAGTGGACGTAATACCGTAGTGGATAAAGGCGCTACAAGCCAGAGCTACTCCATCTACAGCGTGAGTTGCTGGAATGGTATCACCCTTAAAATGCTTTTGCTTGTGGAGTCCTAGTTGTTGTCTAATATTGGCAGTTTGCCAACCCTCTACTTCGCGTACATCATCCCAATCGTTGCGCAAGTTTTCTAGCTGCCAATTCTGCCCAACCATCACCGGGCTAAAACCTTTATCGCCTCGTGCATTGACTATTTCGTAGGTCACTGTGGTGATTGGGTAGATGAGCGACAATTCGTTAAGCACTCGTAACTCTAGCTCCCGATTAGCGCGAATACTTGGTGGTATCTTGCATTGACGGCGGTTGTCAAACCTTGCTTGCCGATGGGCGCGTTGGCTGAATTCAACACAGCGGTCAATCCTACGACCTCTGCGACCACGTCGCATCATGGCGCGTTGCTCCATGCGGTCAATGACCGTTTTAAACGGTAGTTGCAGATGGGCTAACCATAAGGTAAATTTGGCAGATTGTACGCCAACGCCTGTAAATAGTTTGCCTGGATCGATACCAACTGCAATTGGTTGTGTATTTGGCGCTGAGGGGCAGCGAACTAGTTGAATCTGGAAAATACTAAGGTCGTTGTGTACAACCTTTGCTTTTCCTTGCTTTAACCAACGCCTCGCCCTACTAGGCTTTGTTGGCATTAATACCTTGCCTGATGGCGATAATACTGGAACTCGATACATTTTGAGATAATCCTCTTTTCAGAGTTGTAAGTCCCCTCGCCCAACTAATTACAGATGTCTTGGCTTGACCCAACGGCTAAACAAATAGCCTTAAAGTGTGTCCGAACTGGGGAAGTATTCGGAAGTTTTTAGCCGTAACTAGTCTCAATGGGCTATTCAACGCTTACGTCCCTAAGTTTGTTCGTGAGCTACCCCGTCCTCAGTCCCGAACGCGAGTGCGTCTCCGAAGGAGAAGGGCAGGGCGGGGTAGTTGAATCTTCCAGTCTTTTACCATGTTTTTGTTCTAGTATTTCGTTGTTGCTTTTGTTGCTTTTCTTCATATATCTCCATACCTTATGGGGTGTGGGGTGTGAAGAATTCCTACAGCCCCTTCATTTTTACGCACGGTAAATCTGGGCAACCGTATCAAAAATCGCGAGCATAAGCACGAATAGATCCGGTGCGTAGTGACGGTATTATCACTCAAAAATCCAAAAACCACACGTGTAGCCACGTCACTACGCAACGGTTGCCCAGATTTACACAGGTTTACCCAAGCCCGCAACGCCAGTTCCCTGAATCGGGGAAACCCTCCGTATCCCTCACGGGACGCAAAGCGCTCAGTTCGCCTCTGTCGGGAAACCCTCCTCTCAGTAGCGGAGACGCTGCTTTGAACACGACTTCTGTGCGCACGGGACTGACACAAGCTGCACCCTACACCCAAGAGTGCAAAACCTTCGGTAAGATGAAAGACTGCCACGTTACAGCTTTCATTCATATGACAAGGAACGGCATCGGTATTCGCACGGCTCAATTGCGATCCTCACGGCTTACTGGTCAAATTCACGTTTATGATGGCTCAGGGAAAGGCAAGTCACAAGCAGCTTTAGGAGTTGTTTTGCGATCTATTGGTTTAGGGATAAATACTGCCAACAATTCTAACCGTGTTTTGCTGTTGCGGTTCTTAAAAGGACCAGAACGGGATTATGACGAAGATGGGGCTATTACCGCCTTGCAACGCGGTTTTCCCCATCTAATCGACCAAGTTCGCACTGGCAGAGCAGAATATTTTGGACCAGACGAAATTACGCTTTATGATCGGGCTGAAGCAGCGCGGGGCTGGGATGTGGCTAAAGGTGCTGTAGCCTCGGGTTTGTATTCAGTTGTCGTCTTGGATGAAATTAACCCCGTTTTAGATTTAGGTTTGCTTGGAGTCGATGAAGTGGTGCGGACACTAAAATCCAAACCACAGGAGTTAGAAATCATTGCTACTGGACGCGCAGCACCGCAACAGTTGCTGGATATTGCCGATTTACACTCGGAAATGAAACCCCATGTCCACCCAACAGCAAAAGCACAGGGAATACAAGGTATAGAAATTTATACAGGGGCTGGCAAAGGTAAATCTACGAGTGCTTTAGGTAAGGCGTTAAAAGCTATTGGTCGGGGAATCAATCATCCTGGGTCAACTCGCGTATTGATTATGCAGTGGCTAAAAGGTGGCACAGGCTACACTGAAGATGCTGCTATAGCTGCTTTACAGCAGTCATATCCAGAGGTGGTAGACCATCAACGCTGTGGACGAGATGCCATTGTCTGGCGCAACTCCCGTCAAGAAATGGACTACTTGGAAGCCGAACGCGGTTGGGAAATTGCTAAGACTGCGATCGCCTCCGGATTGTACAAGACCATTATCCTTGATGAGCTTAATCCCACAGTTGACTTGGAACTCCTACCAGTCGAACCGATTGTTCAAGCTTTACTCCGCAAACCCCGCGATACTGAAGTTATTATCACTGGTCGCTGCCAAAATCAGCCAGCATACTTTGACTTGGCTAGCGTTCACTCTGAAGTTTACTGCCACAAGCACTACGCCAATCATGGTGTAGAACTTAAGCAAGGGGTAGATTTTTAAATGAGTCATTAGTCATTAGTCATTAGTCATTGGTTAAAATAGCTTGACAATTGACTAATGAGTAAATCCCAGTCACCCAATCAACAGTAACTTGTTTTGTCATTATGGATAACAATACGCTTGACTTAATCACAGGGGGAGTGGCGATCGCTATTATGTTAGGCGGCTTCGTCATGATGTTTACCACTGTTTTCACCACCAAACGCAAGTAAGCAGACAAACATTCAAAAAACAAGACGAGACACTATCTATGTCATAAGATGTGCAAGAAGCGCGATATGCAAAGTTTGTGAGTGTAACGAATGTCAAATATTGTTAAGCGCCAATCTCGGAACCGAAAACTCAAGCAAAAGCCCATCGGTTTACTTTTAGTTATTTTGGCTTGGAGTTTAGCTATGGGATGGCTGTTAGCCTTGGCAACTCATGCTCAAGGTGCGACTCCTAGCTCAGAGGTAGGTACCGTTGACGTAGTGCCTGCACAATACCAACTGGGACAAGAAGTGTATATAGAAAACTGCTCCACTTGTCACATTGCCTTACCACCCGCTGTTTTGCCTACCCAAACTTGGAAAAATCTCCTGGAAGACACACAACATTACGGTACACAGTTAAAGCCTTTAGTCGATCCGCCACGGATTTTAGTATGGAGGTATATTACAGCCTTTTCCCGTGTGCAACTACAAGACGAACAAACACCATATCGCGTTAATAGCTCCCGGTATTTCAAAGCTTTGCATCCCAAAGTTAAACTACCCAACCCCGTGGAGATTGGCAGCTGTGTTAGCTGTCATCCCAGTGCTGCAGACTTTAACTTTCGTCGCCTGACTCCGGAGTGGGAGAACTCGCAGTAATCGAGTAATCAATTCACGCATTCGCATTCAGGAGAAATTCAAAAGGTACGGCATCATAGAATTTCTCTGTCACTCCCTCACTCCCCCATCTGCCTCATCTGCCTCATCTGCCTCATCTGCCTCATCTGCCTCATCTGCCTGTTGGGCGATCGCTACCTATGCATGGTCGGGCTTCTGTGCTGTATCTGGAGGCAAAATGATACTATAAAAACAGTTTAAATTTAAGCTGAAAATTAAAACCAATCATTTAGTGAATTAATTGGCTTTTTATACTGCTTTTTTTAGCAGAACCTCATGTACAACCGATGCAAAACCACAAAGCCTCAGCAAGGCGCGTTGCTGAAGGCATACGCTCCAGGAAGGGAACCCCGCAGCAGGCGACTGGCGTGCATGGTTCCCCTTCGTGCATGCAAACTGCCGTTCGGTTGAGTTAAGAGTTTATAATCAATCGCAATCCTTATAATTTCCATCCCCCTTGATTCTGTATAATCTGCCATGCTAAAGACCTTGTTGGGCGATCCCAACGCTCGTAAACTTAAGAAATACCAACCTTACATTACAGAAATTAATCTTCTAGAGGAAGAAATAAAAGCCCTTTCGGATGATGAGCTAAAGGGCAAAACAGTAGAGTTTAAACAGCGTCTCAAGAAAGGCGAAACTCTGGATGATATCTTAAGCGAAGCGTTTGCTGTAGTACGGGAAGCAGGACGGCGAGTGTTAGGGTTGCGGCACTTTGATGTTCAACTTTTAGGCGGTGTCATCCTGCATACAGGGCAAATTGCCGAAATGAAAACTGGTGAAGGGAAAACTTTGGTTGCTACCTTGCCGAGTTATTTGAATGCCCTTACAGGAAAAGGCGTACACGTCATCACTGTAAACGATTACCTGGCTCGTCGGGACGCGGAATGGATGGGACAGGTGCATCGCTTCTTGGGATTAACTGTAGGGCTGATTCAGCAAAGCATGACGCCCACTGAACGCAAGAAGAACTACGACTGTGACATTACTTATGTCACCAACAGCGAAGTGGGTTTTGACTACCTGCGCGATAACATGGCGACAGACATCAAAGACGTGGTGCAGCGCCAGTTCAACTACTGCGTAATTGACGAGGTAGACTCTATCTTAGTTGACGAGGCGCGGACCCCGTTGATTATTTCCGGACAGGTAGAAAGACCCACAGAAAAATATTTAAAAGCCGCTGAAATCGCAATAGCGCTGCAAAAAGAAGAGCATTACGAAGTTGATGAAAAAGCTCGTAACGTGCTGCTGACGGATGAAGGGTTTGCTGAAGCGGAACAGCTTTTGGGAGTAAAAGATTTATTTGACCCAGAAGATCCGTGGGCGCACTTCGTTTTTAACGCCATTAAAGCAAAAGAACTGTTCCTCAAGGACGTAAACTATATTGTCCGCAATGGAGAAGTGGTTATCGTAGACGAATTTACTGGTAGAGTCTTGCCAGGACGGCGTTGGAGCGATGGACTGCACCAAGCAATTGAAGCAAAAGAACGAGTAGAAATTCAGCCGGAAACTCAAACTTTAGCGACAATTACCTACCAAAACATGTTCTTGCTGTATCCAAAACTCGGTGGTATGACCGGAACGGCAAAAACGGAAGAAGTCGAGTTGGAAAAAATTTACAAACTGGAAGTTACGGTAATCCCCACCAACAGAACGAGAAGACGCCAAGACTTGTCTGATATGGTCTTTAAGACAGAAGCGGGCAAGTGGGGGGCAATTGCTAAAGAATGTGCGGAAATGCACAGCATCGGCAGACCAGTGCTGGTGGGAACAACAAGCGTGGAAAAATCGGAATATCTCAGTCAGTTGTTAAGGCAGATGGAGATTCCCCACGAACTGCTTAACGCCAGACCAGAGAACGTGGAACGCGAAGCGGAGATTGTCGCGCAAGCAGGACGTAGGGGTGCAGTAACAATTGCGACAAACATGGCGGGTAGAGGGACTGACATTATCTTGGGTGGTAATGCCGAGTATATGTCACGTCTGAAGCTGCGGGAATACTTGATGCCCCGCATTGTGAAGCCGGAAGATGATGATACGTTTGGCATTCACAGGGCGGCTGGATTACCGTCCCCCAGCACTGGCGGAGGTCAAGGTTTTGTCCCAGGTAAGAAAGTGAAAACTTGGAAAGCTTCGCCACAGGTTTTCCCGACTCAGCTTACCAAAGAAACTGAGAAACTCCTCAAAGAAGCGGTGGAAATTGCTGTGCGGGAGTATGGCGATCGCAGCTTAACAGAACTGGAAGCAGAAGACAAAGTCGCTGTGGCGGCGGAAAAAGCTCCCACGAACGACCCGGTGATCCAGAAATTGCGCGAAGCTTACAAGCGTATTAAGCAGGAGTACGAACAGTTCACCAATCGCGAACACGATGAGGTCGTGGAATTAGGCGGTTTGCACGTGATTGGTACAGAACGTCACGAGTCGCGACGGATTGACAACCAGTTGCGGGGACGCGCAGGACGCCAAGGTGACCCGGGTTCGACAAGATTTTTCCTCAGCTTAGAGGATAACTTGTTGCGGATTTTTGGTGGCGATCGCGTCGCACGCCTGATGGATGCCTTCCAAGTAGAAGAAGATATGCCCATCGAATCCGGAATGCTCACCCGCAGTTTGGAAGGCGCACAGAAAAAAGTCGAAACCTACTACTACGACATCCGTAAGCAGGTGTTTGAGTACGACGAGGTGATGAATAACCAGCGCCGTGCTATCTACGCCGAACGTCGTCGGGTGCTAGAAGGGCAAGACCTCAAAGAACAGGTCATCAAGTACGCTGAAAAAACGATGGATGAGATCGTTGATTTCTACATCAACCCAGACTTACCCTCAGAAGAATGGGAATTAGACAAGTTGGTTGATAAGGTCAAAGAATTTGTCTATCTGTTGGCGGACTT
Organism: Scytonema sp. HK-05; assembly: GCF_963872035.1. Taxonomy (NCBI): domain Bacteria; kingdom Bacillati; phylum Cyanobacteriota; class Cyanophyceae; order Nostocales; family Scytonemataceae; genus Scytonema; species Scytonema sp. HK-05. The sequence goes on along the minus strand of NZ_CAWMYC010000136.1, from coordinate 17,917 downwards.
GCAGCCAAATCAATTAGAAGATATGTCAGTTGGCGAGATTAAAGCCTTCCTGCACGAACATGTGCGAATTGCTTACGACCAAAAGGAAGCCCAAATTGACCAAATTCAAGCTGGATTAATGCGGCAAGCTGAACGATTCTTTATCTTGCAGCGGATTGATACCCTCTGGCGGGAACACCTGCAACAGATGGATGCCTTACGCGAATCCGTGGGATTACGCGGTTACGGTCAAAAAGACCCGCTGATTGAGTACAAGAGCGAGGGGTACGAATTATTCTTGGATATGATGATCAACATCCGCCGAGATGTGGTTTACTCCTTGTTCATGTTCCAGCCGCAACCTCAGCCAGCGATGCAAGCACCTTCAGAGATGGTTTGAGGTGAAGCACAATAAATGAGATCTCATATCTCACGCAAAGACGAGGGCAGCGCTCTTGGTCGGGAAATCCTCCTGCATAGCGCTGGCTCGTCTTTGTGTTATTGAGTGAAATTGCCTAACAGTTTTCTATCATAGATATAGAAACCTTTGCGGTTTTTACTACGGAGGCTCCCACAACGCAAACACCCGTAAAAGTACGCTTTGAGGAGTACCTAACTGAGGATGACGGGACTAACAACCGTTATCAACTAGTAAGTGGGAGACTGGTTTTAAGGAGAATAGTTATGGATAAGGTTTTTTCGATAGACAAGCTGTGCTCTGAGTCGTCAGGAGAAGTCCCAACTGCGGGGGTAGGTAAGATGTCCAAGGCTGACCGTCTTGTAGTGCGTGGTACAACGGAATATTCTATATATTATCGTGCAAAGGTCTTCAAGCTTTTGATAGTCGCCATGACAGCATTGGGAATCAGTTTTTTATCGCCTCAACAAGCTTCGGCACAAACTAATTCTACTTCCAGTCCTCCTGGTGTGGGCAACATTCCCAATTATCCTGTTGGGACGCGCATCTATCCGAATGGTGTGATTAACACACCAAATGGCAGTACGATTGCTCCTGCCACGACAATTAATAATGGCAACGGTACTACCACTTACTATTACCAGGATGGGACGCGCATTAACACCAATAGCAATACAGTTAGTCCTGGTGGAAGTTTTCTCACACCAGGAAGCTCGAATGGAGGGTTCCCACCTACACCCCAAAACCCTAACAGAGGGATTTTGCCCGCGCCAGGAAACTCGAATAGAGGTCTGAACAATCAGTAGCTACCCTCAGACCTTAAGGAGCGAAAAATCTCAAAAGGGCAAGTTCAGATCAAGACTCCTTACGGCTTTAGCTTTTGAGGATTGTCAATTCATATAAATAGGAAGAAGCTTCAGTGTAACAGGTTTAACTCAAGCGACTATTGCTACATTTAAAGCACTTGGAGCAGTAGAAGTTTAACCTACAGCAAACTCTGTAAATTTTCTTTTATAAGGCGAGTGAAATCCTAATACAATATCTTGCTTGGGAACGCCTAACTCTACTAATTCATCGGCAATGTTAGCTTCCGTACCATTATGCTGAATCCAAATTTTTTCATCCTTGATATCAAGATGCAAAACGCAACCATATACCCGTCTCTTGTTCTGCCAACCCACATAAACTAACTGATAGTGGTCATGTTCAGTATCAAAAATAGTCTGTACTTCAACTTCACCTTCTGATTTACCGTACTGACTATATGTTGTTAGTAGCTGTTTAATATATGCTCGATAATCATCTAATTTTGCCATGTGATAATCACCTCATTTTCAATGTTATAAATTAGCAAACGTAATTGATATTGTTGAATTATCATCTGAGTAAATGGCAGTTGAAAAAAAGTATCATAGGTATCGGATGGAACTGCTAAATATAAAGCACGTTCTGGCTCTTTTTGTGAAAGTGCAAAACGATAATTAATAAACTGTCCAAGGGCAGTATGAAATTCAGAAATGGTTGATTGACCAATAAAACTCTTAACTTCTACAGCTATTTTTTGTCCTTTTCTTTCAGCAGCAATAATCTTTTCTGCACCTAAATCAATGTAGAGTTCAACCAAACCCCACTCAATACGTAAAGGGTCATCAGTAATAGTCCACCCATCCCTTTGTAATGCCGATTTAACAATATCGTGAAATTTATCTTTAGCTGACATAACCTGTTTGTCCGCCCTTTTTGGGCATTCTATTTATATGCTATCCATCTTCTCAAGGCATAGCCAGGGCACAAACTCATGAGTGACAATAAAAGCAAGGTTAAATTTGTCAATAAGCAATTTTGCTTATTTATGCGGAATTGTAACGGTACGCCTCTGGCTTTGTGCCTGTACAGGATATAAGCGTGCGTTCACCTGCACAGTTACAATGATGAAGACAGTTTTCGACAAAACGCGAGGCAACAAATGGGATTGGCTGGGGTGAGAATTATCTTAGTAGAACCAGCAGGTCCTATGAATGTAGGGTCGATCGCACGGGTGATGAAAAATTTTGGGTTCAATCATCTGGTGTTAGTTAATCCTCAGTGCGATCCGCTTTCACCAGAAGCGTTGCAAATGGCAGTCCATGCCAAGGATGTTCTAGAATCAGCGGTATCAGTAGCGACAGTAAAAGAAGCATTGCAAGGATGTACGCGGGCGATCGCCACGACAGCTCGTGTTCGTAACTGGGATTCCCCCCTAGAAAACCCCCGCACAGCGCTACCCTGGTTATTGGAGCAACCAGAACAACCCGCCGCGCTCATTTTTGGTAGGGAAGACAGGGGATTGAGTAATGAAGAATTAAATTATGCTCAGCGGTTTATTCGCATTCCTACCAGTTCGAGCTATCCATCGTTGAATCTGGCGACTGCTGTGGGAATTTGCTGTTATGAACTGGCACATAGTGACGCCCAGAATGAAGAGGACACGGGGACTTCTTCTCTCTGGGCGTCTTCTAGTGAGCCTGCACCTTTGGATATCTTGGAAGAATACTACCAGCAGCTAGAATCGCTACTGCTTGAGATTGGGTATCTTTATCCTCATACGGCAGCCAGCAGGATGGAAAAATTCCGGCAGTTGTACAATCGCGCTCAGCTACAAACTAAGGAAGTTGGCATGTTGCGAGGTATTTTACGGCAGGTAGAATGGGCGCTTGAGAACCGGAACAATCGTGAAGACTTTTGACTCATCGGTTACCATGTATCCAGTCATCCTCCCAAAGCCTTTGATTATGGCTTAAACTAAACACAAAAATGTTATTGGTAAGCAGAAATTGATTTCAGTAACAAGGAGCTTTAAAAGTCACTTTGAATTGTAATTAGGGAGTCGGCACAAAAAAAAACAATTCAATGCCTATCAAGGTTTGAGACAAAAGTAGCTCCGCCCCTAAGGTGAAGCCTTTATAAATATGTTTTAGATTATACACTTTTATCAGCATTGTCTTTTATGCCAATGAGAACCGTTATAAAAACTGTTTCGCGGCGTCAACCCGCCAACGGTCAGCCGGTTAAGCGCAAAGTCCAAAAGCAGGGGCAAAATAAAGTTGAAGTGCCAAAACAGCAGCAACGAGCCTCGCATAAACCAACAACACCTACACGTATAAAATCCATTCCCCCTCTTAGCCTTGCAATACCGACACGAACCGGGGTAGTAGCCCAAACAGTCAAACCAATGGCTACCGCAAAAGGGAGAATTCCACCGTATAACCCAAAGACACCACAGTTCAAGAATGTGGGGGCGCGGAAGCAGCCGTTACCCAGAAAAACCATTCCAACCCGAAAAACGCGGTTAAAGCCGATGGCAAGAACATTTTTGTATGGTCTGCGGTTGTTAATTGTGGGAGTTGGTATCGGTGCGATCGTAGGCACGGCGTTATCAGTATTAGATCCTGCTACTCGCATCGCCACACCAGAAGCAACATCACCTGAGACAACTATCAGGCAAGAAACACAACCACAACCTACCCAAAATCCCCCAGTAGCGGCTTCCAGCTTATTGTTAACTCAGGAAATTTCTTCTTTAAAAACTGTTATACAAAATTTGGCAGCGGCAAACCCCAATCTCACACCAGGAGTTTTCTTGGTAGATTTGGACAATGGCGGTTATGTGGATGTGAATGGCTCCTCTAGTTTTTCTGCTGCTAGCACGATTAAAGTTCCGATTCTAGTTGCCTTTTTCCAAGATGTAGATGCTGGCAACATTCGCTTAGATGAAACACTCACCATGCAGAAAGAAATGGTGGTAGGCGGTTCTGGGGATATGCAGTACAAACCAGTGGGAACCCAGTTCACAGCGATGGAAGTCGCAACTAAGATGATGACAGTTAGCGATAACACGGCAACAAATATGCTGATTGCCCGCTTGGGTGGTATGCAAGTGCTGAATCAGCGTTTCCAGAGTTGGGGTTTGACAACCACTGCAATTCGCAGTCCACTTCCCGATTTGCAAGGGACAAACACCACCAGTCCCAAGGAGTTAGGGAATTTGATGGCGATGGTGAGTAAAGGCAATTTGGTGAGTATGTCATCACGCGATCGCATGCTGGATATTATGCGCCGCACAGTCAGAAATCATCTCCTACCAACCGGTTTAGGACCAGGTGCAACCATTGCCCATAAAACAGGGGATATTGGGACAACACTAGCAGATGCGGGTGTGGTGGATATGCCGACTAGCAAGCGTTACATAGTCGCTGTTATGGTACAACGCCCTAATAATGACGCCCGCGCCGAAAAACTCATCAGCTCAATTTCTCGTGCGGCTTACCAACAGTTTAGCCAGACTACTGCCATACCAGGCACTACAGGCAGCACAATGCCCCCAACTGGTTATCAGTCTCCTGTCATGAGTCCGCCTTTACCTAACAACATACCCAACAATATGGGAAGAACAATGCCCCCAACTGGTTATCAGTCCCCAGTCATGAGTCCGCCTTTACCTAACAGCATACCCAACAATATGGGAAGCACTGTACCCAACAATACTTATCAGTCTCCCGTTCAGCCCCCAGTGATGAATCCGCAGTATTATTATCCTTACCAACGCTAATCTCTGTTTCATGACATCTACTACACCCTCAATCCAATTTTTTGCTGGCATTTTTGAAGAACTCAGCAACGTCAGCTTGCGAGGTAACCCTAGTTCTGGAAAGCGCATTGTTTTGATGAGATTCAATCAATTGAAAGCTTTGGAAAAATTTAACAGCTTCACTAAACAATCTTTAAATTCCATGCTTTTGACAGACGAAGAAGGTGAGATTAGCGTGACTCCTTCTTCCACACAATTTATTTTTGGCGGTGCAGAAGGTGATGAATTGCAGCGTGTAGAGTGCAAATTTGAAATTGAGCAAGATGACCATTGGGAACGATTCATGCGCTTTATGAATCGTTATGCTGAGGCTAATGGTATGGCATATGGAGAATCTTGAACCTATTCACTAACCGTTTGTAACAGTGCTGGCGTTTCCACACTTTCTTCATACTCAGCCCAAGAGGTCGAATCCTTGCCCAAAGGTAGCCCGACGATTCGACAAATCAGCGTGAACAGAAGAACTAAACCGAGATTAATCAGCAAAGCAGCCACTCCGGCATATATAGAGACGCTGAGTTTGCCAAAATGAAGTGGAAAAATTGAATTGAAACCTTGTGCTACCATCATCTGAGTCCCTGCAATCATGCCGCCTGCCCAACCTGCAACCAAAGCCCACCGGTGAAACCAACTGGTGTAGAGTCCTAAGAAAACAGCAGGTAAGGTCTGCAAAATCCAAACTCCTCCAAGTAGTTGAAAGTTAATAATATTTGTGGTTGGTAAACCCAGAATAAACACCAAAGCGCCAAACTTAACTACGAATGAAGTCAACTTGGCAACGGTGGATTCCTCGTGTGCGGTGCAATTTGGGCGGAAATACTCTCGATAAATGTTGCGGGTGAAAAGATTCGCAGCTGCAATTGACATCACTGCAGCTGGTACTAACGCCCCAATGCCAATAGCAGCAAATGCAAACCCTGCAAACCAACTGGGAAAGATGGCACTCAACAGGGCTGGAACCGCACCGCTTGCTTTGTAGGCGCTAGGCAACTCGATATGAGCAGCGATCGCCATATAACCCAACAGCGCTAGCACACCCAACATGAGGGAGTAGATAGGCAGTAATGCAGCATTGCGTTTGATCACGTTACTGTTTTTACTGCTAAGAACACCCGTGATCGAATGAGGATACAAAAATACAGCCATTGACGAACCGAAAGCTAGCGTGATATAAGCCGGATACTGAGCTGGTGCGAGAAGTTCATGGAATGTTTTGGGATTTTGCAGGGCATGTTGATGAACAGCCGCAAAAATATGATCAAATCCGCCCAATTTGGATGGAATATAGACAAGGGCTACGAGCACAACCAGCAGGATCATGAAATCTTTGACAAAGGCAATCATGGCTGGAGCGCGAAGACCGCTTGTGTAAGTGTAAGCCGCTAGAATGACAAAGGCAATAATCAATGCGGCTTCTACTGGAACCCCGATTTGGGCAATGCAGACCTCAATGCCAAACATTTGCAAAGCAATATAAGGCATGGTTGCCAGAATTCCTGTCAGCGTCACAGCCAAAGACAATAGGCTGCTACCAAAGCGTTCTCGCACAAAATCAGCCGCTGTGACATAGCCGCGATTTTTAGCGACAGTCCAAAACTTGGGCATGACAAGATAAACGAGTGGATAAGCCAAAGCCCCGTAGGGAATGGCAAAAAATCCCGCAGCACCTGAGCTATAGAGGGCGGCGGGCACAGCAATGAAGGTATAGGCAGTATACAAATCTCCACCCAATAAAAACCAGGTCACGACTGTTCCAAAACGCCGTCCTGCCAATGCCCACTCATCCAGTAAATTTAAATCACCTCGACGCCAGCGAGCTGCGACAAAGCCAAGGATCGTAACCAGAACAAAGAAAAAAATAAATACGGTTAATGCTATCCAGTCCATGATGGATATCCTCCTAATCAGTTTATTTGCAACAGAACTAAGCTTTCAGTCGATATAAACCAGCTAGAAGTAAAGACGTAAGAAATATCCAGAGCGTTTGATACCAATAGAAGAATGGAATCCCTACCAATGTGGGTTGATTTCTGTTATAGAAAGATGGATATGACAGGGCAATGGCTGGAAGAATTAAAAGCCAGCGCAGCCAAACACGTTTATTTTGAGTTGGGCGACTCACCATAACCTCTCCCTTTATAAGTTGAGTAACACGCAGGAGACTGAGCCGATGTATTGCAATTGGTACTTTGTTGCACTGCTACTGCTCTACTTCCTACACCGATGAGAGTTAACGATGTTGAAGCAATCGCGCAGAGTGAATGTTGAAAGATTGCCATTCGCTTCACATTTGAGTTATGAAATCCCTTAATTTGGGAATCCTCATGGCTTATCAGCCACTAAACTAAAGTATTTCGCATCCGTTAAGGACCAGACCAGGCAAGATTTACCAGTTAAGTGAAACTTAATCACAAAAAGTGAGGTGAAATATGCTTTCTTATATCTTGTATATAAGTGTTAATTCTTATAATTAATGAAATTAAAATAACATTAATTATATGTGTGGAATACGAAAATTCAAGCTGTTGGAGCCTGCTTATACCAATTTGAAAAAAGAATGCGACAGATACACACTCTCAAACCCTCGTTATATATGGCTTTCTTAATGCCGTACCTTATGAATGAGCGAATGCGTGAATTGGTATTAGGGAGGCTTGGTTTGTATAGCCACACTTTTCTAGAGTGTTGGTGCAAGATATGAGATCTGCGATCGCCTTTAACAGCGCTGATACCGCATCCCTGGCAATTGCGAAACTAAACCCATGAGTTCCAACTGCAACAAAGCGCTGGAAACTTCACCCGCACTCATCCCGGTTTGTTGGATAATAAAATCAAACGGTAAAGATTCTGAAGCGATCGCATCCATAACCCGTTGAAGTTCTGGTGATAAAGTTGGCAACGGTAACTGCTGTTCTAATGACGGCGATGCTTCAACAGAATCGAGTTGTGGTATTGCTCCCAGCATTTTTAACAGTTCGTCTAATTCTTTAAGAATGGGAGCAGCCCCTTGGCTGAGTAATTTTAAACACCCTTGAGATGGGTAATCATCCAGTCTTCCTGGTAGGACATAAACATCTCGCCCAAAATCGTTTGCGTAACTTGCGGTAATCAAAGCACCCGATTTTATCGGTGCTTCCATCACCAAAACAGCACGACTCAAACCTGCGATAATTCTGTTACGACGGGGAAAGTGAGTGCGATCGGGTGGGGTTTTTGCTGGATACTCACTGACAACCAACCCAGCCGTCAAAATCTGCTTGTACAGTTCTAGATTTTTGGATGGATATACCACATCTACACCCGTACCTAAAACTGCGATCGTGCGTCCTCCAGCTTTCATCGTAGCGGCGTGACTTTCAGTATCTATTCCCTCTGCTAAGCCAGAAACTACTGTGAACCCATTTTTAGCCAAAGCCGTACTAATTTGGCGAGTCCAACGAATACCATACTCCGAAGGTTGGCGTGTACCGACGATTCCAACGAGTTGTTTTTGTCCAAGATTTTCTTGCAAGTCTACTTCACCGCGATAGTAGACAATCGGCGGTGGACTGGGAATTTCTAGCAGTAACCGGGGATAGTCTGCATCTGCTGGTGTCCAGAAATTCGGGTTTTGCTCTTGGTGTTGCACAAGAAATTGTTCAGGTTGCAGACGGGAACGTTGTTGCACGACCTTTTGCAGAGTCTGAAAACCAAAACCTTCTACTTTTCCCAACTGGGCAGGCGTAGCTTCCCAAGCTGCTGCCAGTGTACCAAAATGCTGCTGCAACCGTCGTAGTAATACTGGACCAACCCCAGAAATTTGTGACCAAGCTAGCCAGTATGCACGTTCTTGTCCCAATAGTCCATCCTCACCTCTTCTGGGTTTATTATTCCCAAATTAGAAAAGCAAAGCGGACTTCCAAAAAATAAAATCTAAACTGCCTGTGGAGGAATAAGCGCGTGGATGTTGCTGTATGTTTTCCGACTTACGGCATCTGGAGTAATGACCAATGAAGCAGGAAATTTTTTCAAGGCGACGTAGGAGTTGCCCCATCCTCAGTCGTAAGACAGGATGGGGAGGATAATTAAATAGTCAAAAACTTTGCTAAACTTAGTCAAACTTTGGGAATTTAAGAAAGTTTTTCACAGAGCTTGTGTTGTATAATTAAGTTAATGCCGAAAACCAAGGCTAAAATTTCTGGTTTGTAAACCACAGTCGCGGTCATTACTAGCAAGCCTGTAAAAAGGTCAAACGGGAAGTCCACAGTTTGTTAAATTAGCTGAAAATAACGGGTGACAAATGACTAAAAGCCTCAAAAAGGTTATTCGTTTCGATACATAGGGTGGGCTACACCCGAATTTACGCTTGTGGACTGTTGGAGCCGACTCCCTTGATAGAAGCAAGAAGCAGACCCTCTAAAGGAAACTTTAGTTGAATGGCTAGCTTTAAATAAGTTTGGTCAAGTTTTGTATAGCAGAATGTCACGTTTTTATCCGCAGTCCAAATGTTGTATCAAAAAGGCTCAAGCATTCTTGCCTGAGCCACTGCTAAATAAAATTAATTTCCTAGATTAATGGGTTAGCTCAAAGAGCTAAATCTATTAAGCTTAGTAGCGGTTGCGGAAGCTGTTGTTTCCCCGATTACCACCAAACGAACCTCTTTCTTCCCTGGGCTTAGCCTTAGTCACTTTTAAATCACGTCCCATCCACTCCGCACCATTGAGCGCATCAATGGCAGCTGTTTCTTCAGCATCTGTACCCATTTCTACAAAACCAAAACCGCGCATACGACCTGTTTCACGATCCGTAGGTAGCTGAACGCGCTTGACAGAACCATATTCTGCAAACACAGTATTGAGACTATCTTCTGTAACTTCGTAAGAAAGATTGCCTACATAAACTGACATAGATTGTCTCCGAAATTATAAATGTGTGGAGATTTAGGTTTCGGAGAAAAGTTTGTAAATACCAAAAACAAAAAGCCTGTCAATATTAAAAACAAACGCTGTTAACCGAATTAATTCTCAGATCCCATCATGACATAGCAAAATACTTTTAGGGAGAAAGTTGGAAAAAGCGTTATATAAAGTTATGTAAGCAATTGATAGCTAGGTATAATCATGGCACAGCTTGAAGGCATACTCTCTACAGTTTGAACAATCATCTGCCGCCCATTGTTCGTCCATGCGAAGGAGCTTAAAATTTTGAGAACCGCTATAGCACTTTGAGTTGTGGGATTATTTTGTATAAAGCTATACAAGTATATGCTTTGAAGAAAACTCTACACTAATGATATATAGCAATCCGGTTTGATTTTTGAAAAAATTTAAGTATCTTTCGGGTGTGCCTTGCCCACTATATCTAGGTTATATCTGGGTTTTAGTGAGCAAGGCACACCCTACATGTATTTCAAAAATCTGCGGAGGAATCCTATGTCATACGTTTGTCTAACCAAGTAGGAGAGTATTGTTTTAACACATCATAAATTTATAGTTAGTGTTGTGTTACATTGGCATTACTTGCACTCGCGAAGTATTGAACAATTGAGAGGAAACCATTATCGTCATCCAAAAGCAACTCATTAACTCCCAAATCAAGTCACCTCAAGTTTTCTTGATTGACCATGAGAACAACAACCGTGGTTTGATGGATACACAGGAGGCTCTACAGCTAGCACAGAGCGTAGAGCTTGACCTAGTTCTAGTCTCGGAAGGCAAAGACGCTCCAGTTGCGAAGGTTCTTAACTATGGTAAGCTTCAGTATCAAAAGAAAAAGCGTCAGGGACAGAGCGCTAGACCTACGGTAAAGGAAGTTCGGCTCCGTCCTAACGTGGGTGTGGCTGATTACAATTTACGTATCGAGCAAGCAATTCAGTGGTTGAGTAAAGGCGATTCAGTAAAGTTTGTTATTCGTTTACGAGGTCGAGAACATCAATATCGTGAACAGGCTGGAGAACTGTTAGAGCGGATTGTAACTGCTCTCTCGCAAGTAGGTAAAGTCCAGTCGCTTGATAAACGCTCACTGATTGCTCAAGTCATTCCTGCCTAAATTAGTTTTCCAGGAATATTTTAGTGAACTCAAGTAGCCAGACGAACTCCTATATGTGCTGGCTACTGTAATGCTGTCGTGTGCTGTATTATTCAAGCTTTCCACTTCACAAATAGGGCATAAATATAAGCGATCGCCTCAGAAATGACTGTTCGCACACCTTCGCTAGAAACCCACCATTTCTTGGGATCGTATTCTGCTGGTTCAGCAGCAATCACTCCCACTTTGATTTTGGGAGCAAGGACTTGTTTGTATATCAGCCAACTTCTACGGGCATGGGCATCATTTGTAAACAAATTTACTGATTCTAGCTGGTCATTTGAACTTGATAGCCATTGATGAAATGCCACCGCAGAGGCATGAGTACGATCCCTAATAACTTTAGGTGTCGGAACAACGACCAGCTTTTCTTTTGGTACACCCATTTCTTTCAAAGTTGCTGCGGCAATTTCTGCAAAATTCTTGTATTCAATCAGATAGGAACCTCTTTCCACTGGTCCTCCTGTGGTAAAAATTTGGCGATAGGAACCAGTGGAAATTTCGCCAACCGCTTGTTTTAGTGCTTCGTCTGATAGCCATCCTTCTACAACCAATGCATCTGCTTTGATGGGGGAAGTGACTGCTAGAAATGGGTGTATGTAAGTTATCATGAAAAGTAATAAAATAGCGGCAGTTGCGAACAGACTCACCCATCCTTGAAGGGTAAACATCCACATTTCTTGCCGCTTTATTAACCGAATTTTCGGGAATTTTTGCTTTTTATAACGAATTTTAGTAGGCATTACACCTTTGCTAAACGCTGTGCCTTCAAATATTCAAACACAGATTTATCCCCAATATCCGGAGGAATTGCTTGTATTGCTTTCCGTGTGGCAAACACCACAAACAAAATTGCCCACAGTCCTAATAAAACCTGTTCTCCTTGTGTTGGCAAGACTCCAAGCATATGCCCTAGCAGTAGTACCGGCACTATTGGCGTCAGTATTTTGGTTTCCAGACGATTGAAGCAAAATGCTTCTTTGAAGTAAATCCCTGTCAAAGCGACAAAGGTAAAGCCCACTCCCAACAACGTCAGTGGTTGGGTGTAAATGGTTACAGCTAAAGGTGTACTGCTAGATAATGCCAGGATAACTGCGGTTATGCTGCCAATAACCCAACAAACTTGCAAAAGTCGGTGCAGAAACGCCATATATATATGGATGGTCAGTAAACTGACACCAAGCGCCAGACTGAAACAGGCATATAGAGGCGTTAGGAGTTGGAAATTAGGGTTATTGTTTAGCACAACCAAAGCGCTGCCTATGGCAAAACTGAGTGCAGCTACCATTAAGCCAGTACGGTAGATGATCACGCCTGTGCGATCGCCCTCAGTTAGAGTAAATTCTCCAAACTGACCTTGATACACTTCTGGTACATATACTGTTTGCTGAGTCATAGTTATTTGAGATTTGACATTTTGGATGACTTGGTGGTAAAAGCAAAAAATTTTTCAATCCACAATTTCTATGGTAATAAGCACCAACCGCTACGCGTTTACAAAATCAGCGAAAAGCTTGTGATATAAGCATGCGTGAATTTTAAATGCGTGAATGCGTGAATGCGTGCGCCTGCGGTACTAGCTTTCAAAAGCAAGTTCCACCGTATCTTCCAAGTGTATCTGCAACTGTGAGTGTGCGTTACCGCGATTGATGGCAATTTCTACCCAACCGTGACTTTCAACGAGTGCGATCGCCTCTCCAACTTCCACGTCACTATAAGTTTCACTTCCTGTAATCGTTAACCCAGCTGCTTTAACATACCAGGTTTTGCCTTGCACGTAACTCCCTGGAATGTTCGTCACTAAGTTACCGAAGTGGTCAATATATTGAATAGAACCTGCTATACCAGTTTCTGTTAAAATACATCCAGATATGTCCATCTGTACCAAAGTTGCTGAGTTAATTGGATTCCCCAGTTCTTGAAAAGGGACTCCCTTGGCAAGATGTGCAGCGACTGGTGCAAAAATATCCCTCCCGTGGAAAGTCTTGCTGGGTTGAGAGATTCTCCAATAATCAGGGTTTGTCAATTCTACTACTGCGAGCGCTGGACTTTGACTTAATAATCCGCTGAATGTGCCATTATCTGGTCCTACCAAAAACCCATTGGCAAATTGTACTGCGATCGCCCGTCGCGTTCCTCCCACACCCGGATCGACCACTGCTAAATGCACAGTCCCATCTGAAAAGTACGGGTAAGCATTCATCAGGCAAAACCTAGCCGCTGCGATGTTTTGCGGCGGAATTTGGTGTGTCAAGTCTACCACCCTCACTTGGGGGTTGATTTCGGCAATGACTCCCTTCATTACGCCGACATAAATATCGCGATCGCCAAAATCGCTGAGCATAGTGATCATGGGGTTAGGATGCATCTGGCTATAATATATTTCTGGTTGATTAATATATATGACATTTCATTTGTCTGTAACATAAGCTACGAAAAATTTGCTATGTTATGAAAAGCAGACATATAATGGAGAAGTTAAAGAGGCTAATTGTCAAAATGACCAAGAACAGAGTGCAAGCAATAACAAAAGCACGGGAAGTGCATCAATCGAATATTAAAAGAAGCTTAGAACATCGCTTAGAAGTAGCTAGAGCCAAGGGCGATGAAAACCTAATTCGGCTGCTGGAAGCAGAAATGAAGTATTTCAGCTAAGTCAAGATTTTATTGTTCTAGTTCATAGTTTTGTTGTGTATCAGCCCGCTTAAGCGGGTTTTTGTGTGTAAAGGGGACTGGGGATTGGGGACCCTTGGATTGGGGTAGTGGTATATCAAACCAAAAATTATGTCTGGGGAAATATTGACCATCACCAAGTCGGGAGCATTTCCACTCTTGAGCCAGTCCCCAGTACCCAGTCCCGGGGCGACCAGTTGAAATAGCGTTCCAGCACAAAAATCCTCACCCCTAACTCCTTTGCCACCTTGGGAGAGAGTTTAAAGGTGAGGAAACTGACGATAAGTGATTAAGCGGATTTTGTATTAGAAGTTATTTGACACTGGCTTCGAGGCTTTGACCAGAACCAGAGGAAGATACTTCGCCTAGATTAATCTTGACCACACGATTACGGACTTCTTCTACCTTAGGCAGGGTAAGAGTCAGAATACCATCGCGGTAGTCAGCTTGTACCTTGTCATTTTGCACTGCAACTGGTAAGTTAATGATGCGCTGGAACTGACCATAACGGAATTCAGAGTGCAGGTGGTTGGAGTCGTTATGCTGGCGCTGACGTTCTCCAGAAAGAGAAATAGCATCACGAGTGACTTGCACATCGACATCCTTTGCCGCAATACCAGGAAGCTGTGCTTTTAAAATCAAGTTATCACCTGCATCAATTAACTCAACAGCAGGAGCCCAAGCAGCAGATGATGCATCATTAGTTTGAGCCGTTAGCTCATCAAACACTTGATCCATCTGACGACGAAGGTTTTCTAATTCTCTGAAAGGTTGCCAGTAGCGAATCATCATAAACTATTTACCTCTGCATTAGTTACTAGTTACTAGGTGTTATTCAGTAATTCTTGCAGCGTTTCTACTGCTGACACCTGCTATCTTGCCCTAATACTCTATGGGGTGAAAATGCAGAGAACACGACATTTGAAGTAGTGTTTTTCCCACCTCGGGAAGATGAGTTTTAAACAGTTAAACTTTCAGATTTTACGCTTTTATTAGTTGGTAAGAAGTACGGTTGTCTTCGTACAGTTCAGTACGGTTTATAGCTGTTTGCAACTGCATTGAATACAGTTCTTGTGGGGTGGGCATCTTGCCCGCCCTTGAATCTAGAACGGGCGGGACGCCCATTCCACTCATAAGCATCAGTACTGTAATCCATTCAATAGACTTCTTGCAGAAGTCGGGGAAAAGGGGAAGGTGGGGTCCCCTCTGGGGATAAGGGGCGGGGGGAAGGGGTCCAAGGGAAAACCCATCCTTTACCCTTTGCCCTTTTCCCTTTTCCCAACAATGAGCAAAAGTGACTTTTGCAAGAGTTCTAATTGAAAACTGCTGTATAAGTCTGTCCCAAAGGCAAATCATGAACTGAGAAAAAGTGGATGTGCAAGGAAATGTACATCCACTTTTTTTGACTTCACTTTTCATAAAAGCTATTTCACCTGTGTGACGCGCCAACTGAGCTTCAAATTCACCCAGAAGTTCCAAACAGTAGCGACTGCGATCGCAATCAGGTTAGCAATGTAGCGATTAGGAATGACGAAATTAAACACCAAGTTCAACACCAATACATTTAACACTAATCCGGCAAGACAGATGATATTGAATTTCAAAAACCGCTTCAAGCGCTGACGCCATTGCTGCTGGTGGCTGCTGACATCGGCAAAAGTCCACATATCATTCCACAAGAAATTATTGACAATTGCCACTTCACCTGCAATGATTTTGCTGCGCGTCAAAGGCAAACCCAAAGTCGTCGGGTCACTAAGCAAGTAAAGCACTGTCATATCTACAAATACCCCCGATAGTCCCACCAAGCCAAAGCGGAGGAAGCGACCAATCGGGAAACCGATGCGTTGAGAGAATTGTCCCACCTTCCCTGTAGATAGTCGTAAACGGATGAGGTGGTGGATGTACTCGACATATTGCTTCCACGTTACTTTACTTTCACCCTCTTTGCGCTCACTGAACACATAGCCGACTTCAGCAATTTTGCCGACGTTTCCGCGCCCGATGGCTTCCAGCAGAATTTTGTATCCCACGGGATTGAGAGTTTGACCGACTATACATCGGCGACGGATCATAAAATAACCGCTCATCGGGTCTGACACTCTTCCCAGAACCCCTGGTAAGATTATTAATCCTAATAGCTGAGCGCCTCGTGACAAAAAACGCCTGATAAAACTCCAGCTGCTGACTCCACCGCCGTCCACGTGACGACTAGCGACTGCTAAATCTGCTCCCTCCTCCACCGCTTGCAATAGTTGCAACAGCACATGAGGTGGATGCTGCAAATCGGCATCTATCACCCCTAAAATACTTCCTGTGGCTGCTTGCCATCCGCGAATCACTGCACTGGATAGTCCCCTCTCATTCTGTCGTCGCATCACCCGCAGTTGCGGATATTCTATTATCAGAGACTGTGCAATCTTCCAAGTGCCATCTGGACTATCATCGTCTACGACAATCAGCTCGTAGTTTCCTGGTATTGACTCATCTAGCAAGTTGCTCAATACAGAGACGATTTTTTGGATATTTCCAGCCTCTTTGTAAGTCGGAATTACCAAAGACAACAGGGGTTCACTATCTGCGTTTATCGTTGCTCTCGGCAATTCTGGAATTCGTAATGCACCAGTAGGTACTGACAAGAGGGAATTAGGTTCGATGCTATTCATGTAGAGAGAACTTTCTGGGGAAACAGCGCTTTTAGTAAATATGTTCGAGCCTGCTTTTGATGGTTTTAGTCAAAATTAATAGTTGCTTATTCTCGGTTTTTTCTATCCAAAGAGGTATCTCTTAGGTATGACTTTAATGAGTATAAGTTTAATTTGGAAAGTTTTCCTCTAAATTATATAGTTAATTCTGCTTATTTTTTTGACGTAGTACTTAACTATCTGGAATAAAAGTAAGAGTTTACACTTCAACTCTCTATTGAATAGCTAATCATACTGATTTTTTTGTCTTTGAAATCGCCATTCCTTTAAGGATATGAACGGCAAATTAACGCATAGCTGGGCGCTCCCTCCGACTTGGTTACGGTTTCTAGTCATCGTCATATTGGTAGTGGGCGTGTTTTTTCGCTTTGTGAATCTTGACCGAAAAGTCTACTGGTTCGATGAAGCTTTTACGTCATTACGAATTTCTGGCTACACAGAAAGAGAAGCGATCGCGCAACTTTGCAATAATAAAGAAATTGGCGTTGAAGATTTACAGAAATATCAGCGTCTCACTCCAGAGAAAACCTTAACAGATACTCTTAAATCTCTAGCAGTAGAAGACCCTCAGCATCCACCGCTCTATTACGTGATGACGCGATTTTGGGTGCAATGGTTTGGTAATTCAGTTGCGGTAACGAGAAGTTTGACTGCCCTGTTTAGCTTGCTGGCATTACCCTGCATCTATTGGCTCTGTCTGGAATTATTTAACTCGTCGCTTGTGGCGTGGGTTGCAGTTGCACTGCTAGCAGTGACGCCATTCCATGTGCTATACGCACAGGAAGCGCGGGAGTATAGTTTGTGGACTTTGACAACTTTGCTATCAAGCGCAACACTACTACGGGCAATGCGACTAAAAACAAAGCTGAGTTGGGGAATGTATGCAGTCACTGTGGCATTAGGACTGTATACATTTCTGTTTTCTGGGTTAGTGACAATTGCTCATGGTGTCTATGTAATTGCAACTGAAAGATTCCGATTAACCAAGAGAGTTATTGCTTATCTGCTTGCGTCTTTAATAGCAATTCTAGCTTTCACACCTTGGATAGTGGTTATTCTTAGTCAATCGGCTCAAATTAATAAAACAACAGGCTGGACAGGTGAAGTTAAAATACCTCGGTTACTTCAGATTAAAGAGTGGATTGTTAACCTTAGCTATTTTTTCGTTGATTTTGACTACGATTTGATACGTGGTGCTGAAGGCTCTTGGTTAAAATTATTAATAAAATATTCAAGTCCTTTTATCTTAATTTTTGTCGGATATTCAATTTATTTTCTCTGTCGTAAGTCTCCAAAGCAGGTTTGGTTGTTTGTCTTAACATTGATTGGGTTTACAGCGCTACCCTTAGCAATACCAGATTTCATTTTGGGTGGGATACGATCGCAAACTCCTCGGTATTGAAATAAGTTGCTGAAAGTATTAGCAAACATTAGCAAGCAACAGCAGAT